>SLAT01000152.1 GCA_007126715.1 Roseinatronobacter sp. | reverse complement strand
TTCGTTCCATGAAAGCCGCAGTGGCCCGCGCAGGGCTGGAGGCTTCGCAGATAGACTACATCAATGCACATGGCACATCGACAATGGCGGATGTCATCGAACTTGCCGCGGTCGAACGGTTGCTGGGCGAAAGCGCGGCGAATGCCACAATGTCATCAACGAAATCAGCCATCGGGCATTTGTTGGGGGCTGCAGGCGCTGTGGAGGCGATTTTCAGCATTCTGGCCATTCGCGACCAGATCGCCCCGCCCACGCTGAACCTTGATGATCCCGCAGTGCAAACCCCCATTGATCTTGCCCCCAACGCGGCCCGAAAGAAAGATATCAGGATTGCACTGTCCAATAGTTTCGGCTTTGGGGGCACCAATGCAAGCCTGATACTTGGGAAAGTGGACGCGTGATGATTCGTCACTTAGTCGCCAATGTCTTCACACTGCTGATCGTAGGGTTGATTGGCCTGGCGATTGTCATCTCTGCGGGGAAACGCAGTTACTTTTCCGAAGGGCCGCTGGCAGAAGCGATCTGCTTTCGCGTTGCGCCCGGATCGTCCCTTCGCGCTGTATCAAACGGGCTGGCGCAGGAAGGTGCGATTGTGTCCGAGCAGGTGTTTCGCATTGGCGCGCAATATACTGAACGGGCAGGCAATCTGCGATTTGGGTCTTACCTGATCCCCGAAGGTGCTTCGATGGATCAGATCATGGATTTGCTGACACGCGGAGGGGCGTCGACCTGCGGTTCTGAAATCCAGTATCGTATTGGTGTCACGCGTATCGAGTCACTTGTACGCGAGTTGGACCCGGCAACACAGAGCTTTCAAACCATCGTGCAATTTGCCAGCGACGAAGAGCCGCCCGAGGACTATGCGCGTTTCGCTGATCAATCCGATATGCAGTACCGCATCACTGTAGCGGAAGGGGCAACAAGCTGGCAGATCTGGGAAGGCTTACGTCTGGCCGAGTTCCTGAGCGGAGAGCCGGGCGATGTGCCGCGCGAAGGCTGGCTTGCCCCCGACAGCTACGCCGTGCAGCGTGGAGCCGACCGTCAGGCGATACTGGCCGAGATGGAATCGCGACAGACCCGCATCCTGACAGAACTGTGGGAAGGTCGCGTCAACGATCTGCCTTATGAAAGCCCGGAAGAGGCTTTGATCATGGCCTCTATCGTCGAGAAAGAGACCGGGCAGGCAGATGAACGGCGCCAGGTTGCAAGCGTGTTCGTCAACCGCTTGCGTATCCCTATGCGGCTGCAAACCGACCCGACGGTGATTTATGGGATCACGCAAGGGCAGGGCACGTTGGGGCGCGGCTTGCGCCGCTCTGAACTGGATGCGACGACCCCCTTCAACACCTACCGTATTGATGGCTTGCCACCCACGCCCATCGCCAACCCGGGGCGCGCCGCGATTGCCGCGGCACTGAACCCGGATGACACACCCTATCTCTACTTTGTTGCCGATGGCACTGGTGGGCATACATTCACCACCAACCTTCAGGACCACAACCGCGCAGTTGCGCGCTGGCGCGAGATAGAGGCAGAGATTCGGGCGCAAGAGGCGCAGGGGGATTAACACCGTGACCAGGCCGCGTCGGGATTGATAACGATTTGACCGGCCATATGGCCGGTCTTTATCGTGGGTGATTCCTGAATTGTAGCGCGTATTCTCGGCGCAAACAGTTTGATGAGGTGCACGGCAATCAAACGCCAGAAAGCAGTAAATCTGTCTGGTTTCCGGGCTTTTTGGCCGAATTTTGCCGATCCCAACCCCGATTCCGGCAAAAATTTGCTAACGTTTTTGCGACCTTCAGGCGCAATTCCCATATCTACACAATGGCTGTTCGATGAGCGGACACCCACCATTGGAGGAGTATACTGAAGGAGACGAACAATGCGACGCATCACAATCGCAACTCTGGCCGGTCTCACATTAGCAGGCGCGGTCGCGGCACAGGAGGCCGTCGTGACGCAACAAGGCCCTGACGAATTGCTTGGGGGCTGGGTACTTGGGTCTGCGGTCCATTCGGTTGATGGAGAGCGGATCGGATCCATTGACGATATCATCATCGTTTCAGGGGAAGGTCAAATTAGCGCAGCCGTCATTTCTGTGGGTGGATTTCTGGGCTTTGGGGCCAAAAGCATTGCTGTCGAATGGCCGGAACTGGAGATAAACTGGGACGCGCGCGAAGTGGTTCTGGATATGTCGCGCGAGGAAATGGAAGAAGCGCAAGAATATGCCTTCCGCGACCGCGAGCTTATTCCCGTGCCAGATGACGATGTTGGCGGAGGTGGTGCAATGAACGGCGACGGCGCGATTGGCGGCGCTATCGATTGAAGTCGTGCCATGAGAGTTAGCTAAACCACGCCGATAGGGCCCGCCGCAGTTACTTGTCTGCGCCCCAATCCCGCGGTGCGCGCAAGAAAGCCTCGACAGCGTCCAGTGTGGCGGTGTCGAAATCCTCTCCGCGGCGGGCTTCGGCCAGAACATCCCACCATGTGCACAAGTAGTGCAGCTTGACACCGTGCTCTGCAAGGCGGGGTTCGGTTTCGGGGAAAATGCCGTAATAGAAAATCACGGCCGTATGTGCACATTGCGCGCCTGTGTCACGGATGGCGTCAACGAAACTCAGCTTGGATCCGCCATCTGTAGTCAGGTCTTCGACCAGCAACACGCGCTGGCCTTCTGACATCGCCCCTTCAATCCGGGCATTGCGCCCGTAACCTTTGGGCTTCTTGCGCACATAGGTCATGGGCAGGGCCATGCGTTCCGCGACAAGCGCGGCAAAAGGAATGCCCGCTGTCTCACCTCCCGCGATATTGTCAAAGGCTTCAAACCCTGCATCTTCCATCACACGGCAGGTCAGGAAATCCATGAGTGCAGAGCGAATTCGCGGAAAGCTGATCAGCTTGCGGCAGTCGATATAGGTGGGTGCCTTCAAGCCAGAAGCAAAGGTGAAAGGCTCTGCCGCATTGAAATGCACGGCCTTGATGTCAAGCAGCATACGCGCGGTCAAGCGGGCAACAGTGGCGCGGTCGGGATAGGTGGAGGGGATCATCTTGGGCCTTTCTCAGAGAACGCGCCAGTAAAGCGGGAAGCCGGGGTCAAATACGGTCACAGGGCCTGCGCCGGTTTCTATTTTGGTTGGATAGCTTACCGGGGTGTCGGTTTTCTCCAGCGTGATCGTGCTGTTATTTACAGGTAGCCGATAAAAGCCCGGACCATTGCGCGAGGTGAAGCCTTCCAGCTTGTCCAGCGCGTCTGCATTCTCGAATACCTGTGCAAGGATCGACATGGTGTTTGTCGCGGTAAAGCAGCCCGCACAGCCACAGGCGGATTCCTTGGCATCATCTGCATGCGGAGCGCTGTCTGTGCCCAGAAAAAACCGTGCATCGCCTGATGTCGCCGCCGCAAGCAGGGCTTGCCGATGCGTTTCGCGCTTGGCGACAGGCAGGCAGTAGTAATGCGGCTTGATGCCGCCAACAAGGATATGGTTACGGTTTATGACAAGATGATGGGTCGTGATCGTCGCGCCCAGATCATCGGGCTGGCTTTGCACATAGTTTACCGCGTCCGAGGTGGTTATATGTTCCATCACCACGCGCAAACCAGGAGTTTTTCTGCGGATCGGATCAAGAACACGGTCTATGAACACCGCCTCTCGGTCGAAAATATCAATTTCGGGGTCGGTAACCTCGCCATGTGTCAAAAGCGGGATTCCGGCTTGTGCCATGGCCTCCAGCACCCCGCGCACGCGGTCGAAATCGCGCACCCCCGAAGCTGAATTGGTCGTCGCTCCCGCCGGATACAGCTTTACCGCGGTGATGATGCCCGCGCTGTGGGCCGCGACGATATCTGCTGGGTCGCTCGCCTCGGTGAGGTAAAGCGTCATGAGGGGGGCAAAACCGCTGCCGGTGACCGCAAGAATGCGATCGCGATATGCCTGCGCCTCGGCACCGGTCACGACAGGGGGCACAAGGTTTGGCATGATGATCGCGCGCGCGAAATGGCGCGCGCTTTCAGCGGCTATTCCAGTTAACATGGCACCGTCGCGCAAATGCAGGTGCCAATCATCGGGGCGGGCGATTGTCAGGGTCTGGGTCATGAAAGTTGCCTACAAGAGAATCACAACCCAGTTCCAGATCTAATCCGCGTCAGGATGGCGCTTCACTCAATTCTTCATCGACGCTTTCAACGGGGTCTGCCTCATTCCTCTGATTTATCAGCGCCAGAGCGTGCTGCGCGGCAATCTTTGTAAGCAAAGGGTGGTTTCCGCGCGCGGCCCGTCTGACAAGGCCCATCAAGTAGATTTCATCCTCTCGGCGATGGCGCAACATGTCGGCAAATCGCGGCGCAGTTAACCGTCCGCGTATCGCGGCTTCTATCAAAGTGTTGACAAGGCCCATCCGGTCAAGGGCCGCTGCCGTCTCGCAGCCGAGGGCGGGTGTCTTTAGCATATTGACACAGGGGCGGCGGAACAGCGTCGCGTGCATTGAATCCAATGCCTCGCTCGGATCATAGATTATGAAGGCATTTCGCGCCCCATCCAGCATGGCCGGCGCGAACCCGAAGCGACTGCGAAAGTCGAGCCTGCGTTGTGTGCGAAACCGCGGCTCCCAAGGGGCGATTTCGGGGTCGAGAGTCGCTTGTGGACTGATGGCCAGAACCGTCGCCCCGGGTGCCGCCAGACTGAAAGTGCACGCAGCATATCCGTTTGGCCCGGTCCCGAAGAACAGGACCCTTCGAAAGCTGTCGAAAAAACTTGCGTCGATCTGAGCATCGAAGAAATCCAGCACTTCGCAATCGCGATAGAAGTGCTGCACACGCGCAAGAATGACAAGACAGGACCATCCATGCTGCAAGGCAATTTCAACAGCGCGGGGGCGCTGCGAGGGGAAGTCTTGCCTGATGCTCTCAACGCTTTCAAAGCTGACGATCAGCGTATCGTTTCCATCGAGAAAAAATGCTGCATGATTGGCACCCAATGGCGTGAATGCGCCAACTTCATCGCCAATTTCATCCAGCCGTGCCAGCCATTCAGCTTGAGTTCGTGCGGTTGTCAGGTCGATCTCTTCAAAAAATTCTTTCATGACCCGCCCTCAGCCTCGTCGTCAGAAATTCCCAGTCTCGTCGGTTGGTATCCTAACCAAGTGATGGACCGTGACAAGAAATCTGTGAAATCAAACCATGCCAACCCTGACTGAACACATCATTCGCAAATTGCTTGTTTCCAGATGTAAAATAATCGTGCAGTTTTTGGGGTATTATGTAAAGATCCTTAGGTGGCAGAACTATTGGCCCAGGCCATGATTGCGCAACATATTTCTAGGTTTGATGTGAGTCATGTTTACCATCTTGTATTTTTTTCAGGCTTGAGCAGTCTTTCCTCCCTGTACCGCCGATGCGTGTACTGACTTCGCCACCTCGGATTTTCATCCCGAGGTGGTTTTTTATGTGCGCAACACGGCCGGACAATTGCAAATGTAGAAAAATCTGCAATCGGCTGTTGTGCTTGCGCCCTGAGTGCATAAAATCTGTGCAATCAAAGGAGGGGGCACGTCTACAATGGCACCAAATAGGGCAAAGCTGCATGTGTTCCCCCATCTGTTGACTATAGCGTTCGCGTTTTTTCTCGCTGGTGCTGGCCTGACACCTGCTTTTGCCCACCATCTGGAAGGCATGGACAACCCTGAGTTTCAGGTGGCTCTGTCGCTTTGGCTGAGTGGCGATGAAGAACACGCGATTCCCGCCTTGGCGGCACTTTCACAAGACGACAACGCGGCCAGCCAGTTGCTCTTGGGGCTGATCGACAAGACTGCAGCGATCCAGGGGCCGCTGATCGCGTCGCTCTCGCGCGATGAAAGATTGGCGCTGCTGCGCTCCGAAGGCGGGATGTCAGGTCAGAACTGGATGCATGCCGCTGCCAAGAGTGCGGTTATTGCGCAAAACTGGGTATCCTTGTGGCAAATGCGCGGGGGCGTCGAGATAGCGCGCAGCTTTGCCGAAAGTGACGAACCCCGTGCAGCGCGAATTGCCTTGGTGACAGAAGTGAACCGGCGGGGAACAGGCTTTGAGCCTTCCTTGATGTCAGAAGCCTGGTATCCCGACTCCATGCGGCATCTGACCAAATCACGCACGCTTTCTCCTGAAGAGGTTGCAGATCTTCATCCGGGCATTCCAATCCGAAAATCTGCTGGCCTGCCCCTTCATGACGCAGATCTGCGTGACTGGTTACAGGAAACGCCCGAAGCAATGCATTTGCAAGCCGCCTGTGACAGGCACTGCCCATGGTCCAGAGGGGATTGTGTGCTTGCCCTGTACAAGGGTTTCAACAGTTATTACGCGCTGCTTGTCATCGGAAGCCCTAGCGCCAATCTTGTGCCAGAACTGGATTTTGCACAAAGTCCGCGCGGCATCCAGTCGGTGGCGCGCCATATCATGGTCAGACATACAGCCCGAACACGTGATGTGATGCTACGCCACCTCAGGAACGTGGATGAATGCACCGTCAGTTGGTTGGAAGACGAGTTTCGTCGCTACGCGCCTTCGGCGCGCAATGGTCAGATCCGTAGCGATTGACGTGTCAGGACGTGTCGCCGTCCAGATGACGGGCAAGCCGACACCATGCTTCAAGACCAATTTCCTCGGCCCTTGCAGTGGGGGCGATATCAGCAGCCCGCAACAGGTCTTCGATCTGCGGGTGCACGCCTCTCAAGGCGGCACGAAGCATCTTGCGGCGCTGGTTGAAACCGGCGGCAATCACGCGCTCCAATGTCTTTGCCTTCGCAGGAAAACGCGGGGTGTCCAGACGGGTGATGTGAACGACCGCCGAAGAAACCTTTGGCGCGGGCGTAAAGGCTTCGGGCGGCAGGCTCAGGACAATCCGCGCATTGGCGCGCCATTGCACCATCAGTGCAAGCCGACCATAGGCCTTGCTGCCGGGTCGCGCCACGATCCGTTCGGCCACTTCACGCTGGAACATCAGGGTCAGGCTGTCCCAGAATGGCGGCCAAACCGCCGGTGTCATCCAGCGGATCAACAGTTCCGTGCCGACATTATAAGGCAGGTTGGACACGATCTTGACTGGGGGGGTCAGGAACTCCAGCGCGTCAACCTCCAGCGCGTCCCCCTCGATCACAACAAGCCGGTCAGGATAGGCTGCGGCAATCTCCGCAAGGGCCGGAAGGCAGCGCGGATCCTTTTCGATCGCAAGCACCTTTCGCGCCCCTTCGGCAAGAAGGCCGCGGGTCAATCCGCCGGGTCCAGGACCGACTTCCAGCACATCGGCAACCGACAGATCCCCTGCCGCGCGCGCAATGCGGGCCGTCAGGTTCAGGTCCAGCAGAAAATTCTGTCCAAAACTTTTCTTTGCACGCAGGTCGTGGGTGCGGATCACGTCCCTCAAGGGGGCCAGATTGTCAATCATCGCCGTCGTTCCGCCATATCCTGTGCCATCCGAATAGCAGCGATCAGAGATGACGCATCCGCTTTATCCTGTCCTGCGATATCATATGCAGTGCCATGATCCGGCGAGGTGCGGATGAAAGGCAGCCCAAGGGTCACATTCACCCCGTTTGCAAAATCTATGGTCTTGATCGGGATCAGCGCCTGATCGTGATACATACATATGGCTGCATCATATTTGGCACGCGCGGCCGGATGAAACATCGTATCCGCCGGCAATGGCCCCGACAGCATCATGCCCTGTTTTTGCAATCGCTCCACAACAGGGGCGATCATGGTCGTGTCCTCATGGCCCATAAGGCCACCTTCGCCCGCATGCGGGTTCAGCCCCGCCACAGCGAGGCGTGGATGGGTGATCCCGAAGTCATGGATCAGGCTCGCATGAGTGATGCACAAGGTTTCTTCCAACAGCGTTGCCGTCAGCCGATCAGGGACATCTCTCAAAGGAATATGGATCGTCACAGGAACAACACGCAGCTCTGTGCAAGCCAGCATCATCACCACACGTTCTACACCGGCCAGATCCGCCAGATATTCTGTATGGCCAGGAAAGCTGAATCCGGCGCCGCTTTTCAACTCGGCCTTGTTGATCGGGCAGGTCACAATTCCGCTGGCATCCGCCGCTTGCACCAGCTTGACCGCACGCGCAATCACCTCGACCACCGCGCCAGCATTCAGAGGGTCGGGTGTGCCGGGGCGGGCCTGTGCAGGGAAAGTATGGTGCAGGACCGGCATTATACCTTGGGGCACATTCTGCGCATCCTGTGGTGCGTCCACCAATTCCCAAAGTGCTCCTTCGGGCAGATGTGCCGGATCCCCCAGCCAGACAAAGCCCGCCTGCGCCCCAAGCGCCTGCGCAGCTTTCACAGCGATTTCAGGCCCGATACCCGCGGGATCGCCGCAT
>SLAT01000350.1 GCA_007126715.1 Roseinatronobacter sp. | reverse complement strand
CCAGAGCCGTGAATATGTTCTCTCGCGCATTCGCGCGGGCGTTCTGGAACAAGGAACGGTCGATTTGCTGGTGCGCGCGGGCGTGGGCGCGCGGATGGCGCGCGAGGGTCAGCCGCATTCGGGCTGCTATCTGACCCATGACCAGCAGATGATCCGAATTGATTTCACCGAGGCCTGCGCGGCCAAGGTCATGGTGTATGGCCAGACCGAGGTGACGCGCGACCTGTATGAGGCGCAGGACGCACTGGGCGCGCAGCATATTCACGGCGTTGAGAATGTGGTGCTGCATGATCTTGAGGGGCAGACACCGTATGTGAGTTATGATCTGGATGGAAAGAGCCATCGGCTGGAGTGTGACTTCATTGCAGGGTGTGACGGGTTTCACGGGGTCAGCCGCAAATCCATTCCCGAAACCGTGCGGCGCGAATATGAGAAGGTCTATCCGTTCGGCTGGTTGGGGGTGCTCTCTGAAACACCCCCGCTGCATGAAGAACTGATCTATGCCAACCATCCGCGCGGTTTTGCGCTGGCGTCGATGCGCAACCCGATGCTGTCGCGTTACTATATTCAGGTGCCCTTGTCCGACAAGGTCGAAGACTGGTCGGATGATGCTTTCTGGACGGAATTCAAAGCGCGGATTCCTTCGGATGTGGCGCAAGCTCTGGTCACGGGCCCCTCGATCGAGAAGTCCATCGCGCCCTTGCGCAGTTTCGTGACCGAGCCGATGCGCTATGGTGCCTTGTTCCTGTGCGGAGATGCGGCGCATATCGTGCCGCCGACAGGGGCCAAGGGGCTGAATCTTGCCGCCTCTGATGTGCATTACCTGAGCGAAGGGTTGATCGCGCAATATGCTGCAAATGATGGGTCCGGGCTGGAAGCGTATTCGGAAAAGGCGCTAGCGCGGGTCTGGCAGGCGATGCGGTTTTCGTGGTCGGTGACGACCATGATGCACCGCTTTCCCGAACACGGCGCATATGACCGCCAGATGCAGCGGGTAGAGTTGATGCAGCTTGCAAGGAACCCTGCCGCGCAGCGCCTGTTTGCCGAGAATTATACCGGTTTGCCGTATTGACCCGGCCTTGAGGGGAAAAAGGGGGCGCTCGCGCCCCCTCTTGGCCTTTGGCCAATTCACCCCCTGAGGATATTTGAACAAGGATGAAATCAGGGTGCCGGGTGCCGCCAGATTTGCAGGGCGCCGAAATGGGGATGGGTAAAATCGCGTTCCGGGTGGCAGCCCAGCCTGCGTGCAAGTGCCTGTGACCGCAGGTTATCTGGGGCAATCAGGCTGGCGGGCTGTGTCCAGCCAAGGGATTTGGCCACATGAGAGCGGGCGGCGATAACGGCTTCATAGGCGTAGCCCTTGCCTTCGGCATCGGCGGTCCAGATCTGCCATGCGATTTCTGGTTCCGGCCAGCCTTCGGGGAAGAAGGGGCCAGCTGCGCCGATGGGCTGGCCGGTTTCGCGGTTGATGATGGTGAAGACGCCGTAGCCGCGCATGATCCGATGGCCCAGAGTGATGCAGAACCGGTTCCAGGCGAGGATGGGGTCAGGGCTGCCGCCTGTGAACTGGGCGCGCTCGGACATGAAATAGGCTTTGAAGGCGGGGAAATCCCTTGCGGCAGGGGGGCGCAGGATCAGTCTTTGGGTTTGAAGCTCCATCTGGTTCAGCCTGCCATATGGACTGTCTTGACCTCCAGGTAATTCTCAAGCCCTTCTGGCCCGCCTTCGCGCCCCATGCCGGATTCGCGGTAGCCCCCGAACGGATGTTTGGGATCGACGATCAACCCGTTCACGGTCAGCCCGCCTGTGCGCATCCGGCGTGCAAAGGCAAAGCCGCGTTCCGGGTCGGCGGAATAGACGGCCCCGTTCAGCCCGTAGGGCGTGGCATTGGCCTTGCGTGCGGCGTCATCTTCATCGGTATAGCCGATGACAGAGACGACTGGACCGAATATTTCTTCCTGTGCGATCTTCATGTCCGGTGTGACATTGGTAAACACGGTCGGCTCGATGAAATAGCCCTTGTCCTGTCCGCGCGGCCGCCCGCCGCCACAGGCCAGTTGCGCGCCCCCCGCGCGCCCTGCTTGGATATACTCTTCCACCCGGTCGCGCTGGCGCGCCATTGCCAGCGGGCCCATCTGCGTGGCCGGATCAGCCGGGTTGCCCAGTTTGATGGCCTGAACCGCAGGCAGGAACATATCCAGAAATTCGGCCTTGCGCGCCTCTGGCACCAGAAGCCGCGTGAGCGAGAAACACACTTGCCCGGTAATCGGCATGGAATAGACCATCAGGCTGGGCAGCGCCTTGGCGAAATCGGCATCCGGCAGCAGCACGGCGGCAGATTTGCCGCCTAGTTCCAGCGACACCCGCGCAAGACGGTCGGCGCAGACGCGCATGATATGCTTGCCCACCGCTGTGGAGCCGGTAAAGGCCACTTTCTCGACATCTCGGTGACGGATCACGTAATCCCCGCCTTCGCGCCCGGCTGGCACAAGGTTGAACACACCGCGTGGCAGGCCCGCAGCCTCGATGCATTCGGCGAGAATATAGGCTTCGAGCGGGGTTTCGGGTGAGGGTTTTGCAACCATCGTACAGCCCGCCGCAAGCCCCGCGGCGATCTTGTAGCTTAACAGAACCATTGGTGCATTCCACGGCGAGATCGCCGCGCAGACGCCTACAGGTTCGCGCAGCACGCGCACTTCGCCGCCATCGTCGCGGTGGCGGATGTCGAGAAAGGGGTATTTCTCGATCAGGTCCGCATAATGCGAAAACAGGGTAGCGTTTTGCGGAACCAGCTTGCGGGTCAGGCTGATGGGTGCGCCGACCTGTATTGTCCAGGCCCAGGCGATTTCGTCCAGCCGCTCGGTGATGAGCGATGCCACGCGGCGCAGCGCGCTTGCGCGGTCGCGCGCGGGCATGCGCGGCCAGGGCCCTTCGTCAAAGGCTGTGCGCGCAGCGGATATGGCCCGGTCCATATCGGCGGGAGTGGCCTCGGGATAGCTGAGGAGCTTTTCCTCGGTCATAGGCGAGATCACGTCGATCCGGCGGTCAGAGGCGGGCTGCACCCACTCGCCATTGATGAAGAACCGCTCGGGCGCTTTCAGGATCGTGCCTTGCTGCATCTTGACCATGTCGGCCCCTTCCTGACTGATCTAGCCGGCAACCCGGCGCAAATGCCCGGCACCCTGACGGCTGGCCCATTCTGCGCTGGCCTTGATCCCGCCAAGGGGGAACAGATGAAGCTGCGCGGGGGATGCATCCGGGTTGGTCTGTGTATGGCGCGCAAGGTCATGCAGGATATCGTCAGGCTCGAACGGGACCAGAAGTTTGCTAAGGTCGCGCGCGCGTTTCTTGAGGACTGCAAGCGAGGGGCCAACCCCGCAGGCGACGGCGAATTTTATCAGGGTCTGAAGCTTGGCCGGACCTGCAAGCCCAAGATGTACCGGTAGGTCAATGCCGTCGCGACGCAAGCCTGAAATCCAGTCGGTGGCGCCACCCGCGTCGAACATGAACTGTGTGACAAGTGCCATCTCGACGCCGGTGTCCTTGGCATGCTGCGCCTTCCAGCGCAGCGCGGCATTGACTTGGGCCGTGCTGCCATCGGGGTCTATATCGCGGTTGCCTTCTGGGTGGCCTGCCACATGCAGCCTTGTGAACCCGGCCTTGTGAAACGCCCCGCTTTGCAGCAATTCGATGGAAGAGGTGAACTCGCCCACAGGTTTCTTGTTTCCGCCCGCTATGACAAGGGCCTGTTTAACTCCCGCTTCGGTCTGGTAGCGGGAAATCCAGTCTTGCAAAGTGGCAAGATCCGGGATCGAGCGGGCAGGGAAATGCGGCATGACCTCGAACCCGTCGCGCGACAGGCGGCGTGCGGTTGTGACCATGTCCTCGATCGGGGTTCCGTCGATATGGGCAATATAGACGCGGGTGCCAACAGGAAGCAGCGTCTTGAAATCATCAATTTTCGCTGCGGTCCTTGGCATCACCTCTATGGAATAGCCTTGCAGCAGGTCGGCGCTGGCCGCAATTCGGGTCGATTGTTTCATAATGACTCCCTCCATCTGCGCTTATGTATACATGATTTGCGGATAATTGCAAATAAAGTCGATTTATTGACGATAGTTTAACATCAATGTATACATAAGGCTGCCATCAATCATCACGTTCTCGACGGCGGCGGGTGTCATCATGGCGGATGTCATCGTGCACGCGCTCCAGCAGCCGGTTCAGCCCCGGTGCATGGACCGTCTGCTCCAGCACCGATTCAAGCGCTTGCAACACGGCCCCGCGCGAGCCCTCGACGCTGCCGACCTGCGTAATGTCGATTTTGCCGATCTTCTCGACTGGCTTGACCATTTCAGCCACGATTCTGGGCATGGCTTCTAACCGAGCGAGTTCGGCTTCATGCGCCAGCAGATCGGGTGAGCGCTGGTTCTCGGCGGCGATGCGCAGTTGCAGGGCGGCAATCTGCGCCTGTTGCAGCTTGAGTTGCGCAGCGGCTTCCAACTCGGTGGTTTGCAGCTTTGCATCGGCGGATTTGCGCGCGGACTCGGCGGCAATCTCGCTGCGGCGTGCTGTGGCTTCTGCATCGGATTCGGCGGCGATGCGTGACAGGATTCGGCTGCGTTCGGCCTCGGCCTCGGCGCGTGCTGTCTCGACCGCTTCTTGGGCGCGGACGGCTTCTGCGCGGGTCAGATCGGCCTCGGCAAGGGCGCGGCTTTCCTCCTGACTTTTGGCAGCGATTGAAATTGCACGATCCTGCTCGGCCAGTTCCAGCGCACGGGCGCGCAGGATTTCAGCTTCGCGAATGGCTTGTTCGCGAGCAATATCGGCGGTCTGAATGCCCTGCTCCATGCGGATGCGGGCTTCGGCGCTGGCGCGTTCTGCATCGGCTTTTGCGCGCGCAACTTCGGCCAATTGCGCCGACATCAGGGTTTCGACCTGTTGTGTCTGCGCGATTTCTGCGCGGCGTTCTTCCAACTCGATATCAAGCTGCTTGCGTGCAGCTTCCATTGCGGCGCGTCGCACGCTGACTTGCGTTTCTGACTCGATCTCGGCACGGTCGCGCTTGGACTGAGCGATCACTTGCGACAGCTTGCGCAGACCTTCGGCGTTGAAGGCGTTGTTTTCATCCAGCGCGGCAAAGGGCGTCTGATCAAGCGCGGTTAGCGCGACTGCATCCAGTTGCAGGCCATAGCCGGACACGCTTGCGCCGACGGTTTCGCGGATGCTGGCCATGAATTCCGCGCGCCCCTCATGCAGTTCATCCATGCTGCGCGTGGCCGCAACCGAGCGCAGGGCATCGACGAAAATCCCTTCCAGCAATTCGCGCAACTCGTTTGCTTGAAAGCTGCGCCGGCCAAGGGCCTGCGCGGCGCGTGCGACACTGGCATCTTGCGGCGGGACAGAAAGATAGAACTCTGCCCCAACATCAATGCGCATCTTGTCGCGCGTGATCAATGACTGATCTGCGCGGCGGTCCACTTCCAGACGGATGGTTTGCATGTTGACACGCGTCACCTCATGGAACCACGGCAGGGCAAGCAGCCCGCCATCGATCACGACACGCCGTCCGCCGATGCCCGTGCGCACCAGACTGACCGCATTGCTTGCGCGCTCGTAAAAGGCCGCAGCCAGTGCAATCAGCACCGCTATCAGCACAATCAGCGCGATGATCCAGAAAATCACAGTCATCTCCTTGGTCCTTTCCGGCCAGTTTCGCGTATTATAGCCCGTCGCGGCGGCAGAGCCTTTGCGCCGTCAGGCCGCCATCCGTGGCCAGAGTGGCCCCTGTCATTCCCTGTGACAGATCGGACAGCAAAAAGAGCGCCGCATGTGCGGCCTGTTCAGTCCCGCGCGGGGCGTTCTGGCCCGTTGCAGCAGAAATTTCGGGGGGCAGGTGCCCATCTGCGCTGGCAGGTGTCAGCGCGTTGATCCGGATGCCTTGCGCGGCCCATGTCCAGCACTGTGCCATTGCCCAGGCCGATAGCGCCCATCCGACCGTCTGGCCTGTGCGCGCGGGGTCAAGGTTCAGCCCCCAACGGGGGATGAACCCGTCTATCGCGTCATGGCGCAATGTCATGGCCGCGCGTATTTCGGGCAGGCGCTCGTTCCAATGGTGGGACATAGGCGCACCGCGCAGCACGATGGATGCACCCTGCGCCAATCGCGGGGCGAGTTCCTGCACCAACACGCGCGGGGCTAGCAAGCCTTGCAGCAGTATATCGCGCGGGTTGCCATCGGGCAGAGCTGGCAGCAATGCGATTCCGTCCAGCCCTTCGGGCAAGGCCTGGGCGGCGGCCCCGAGCGCGTCGGGGTCGGAGAGATCGGCCATGTAGAAGGCGCTCAGCCCCTCGAAATTTCGGGTCCGATCAATGCCATGCACCTCTGCCCCGGCCCCCTCTGCCGCTTGCGCAAGTGCGCGCCCAAGACCCGAGGCCGAGCCGAGGATCGCGATGCGCTTGCCAGAGAGGAGAGCGGGCAGGGTCATGGGTCAGAACACCGGCGGGAAGGGCCGGCCACCCCGGTCGAGGGTGATCCAGCGGGTTTCGGTAAATGTCTCGATTGACCAGCGCCCGCCATGCCGCCCAAGCCCAGACGCCTTGGAGCCGCCAAAGGGCACATGCGGCTCATCATTGACGGAAGAACAATTCACATGGCACATGCCGGTTTCCAACTTGCGCGCCATCGCCAGCGCGCGGGCCTCGTCGCGGGTGAAGATCCCGGCGGACAGACCATATTCCGTGTCGTTATTCAGGGCGATAGCTTCGTCATCGGTGGCGAAGGGAATGACCGGCACAACCGGCCCAAAGGTTTCATCCTGATAGACCAGCATATCGGGGGTGACATTGGTCAGGATCGTGGGTTCCACGAAACGGCCCCTGATACCACCGCCCACCACAACCTGCGCGCCTTTGGCAATCGCATCGTCAAGCTGCGTCTTGACCCGCGCAACCTGCCTGTCATTGATCAGCGGGCCGATGACATTGGCCTTGTCGGCTGTATCCCCGACTTTCAATTTTGCTGCACGCGCTGCGAATTTTTCCAGAAATTCGTCGTAAATCTTCTCATGCACCAGCACTTTTTCAACACTCATGCAAATCTGGCCCTGATGCATGAAACTGCCGAAATTGGCCGCCTGTGTCGCGCGTTCCATATCGGCATCTTCCAGAATAATCAGGCTGTCCTTGCCGCCAAGTTCCACGCAGGCCTTTTTCAGATGTGCGCCAGCCTTGGCCGCAATCGCACGGCCTACCGGGGTGGAGCCGGTGAAGGACACGCCCTTGACCAGCGGGTTCTCTACCATCTCATCGCCCATCTCGCCCACGCTTTCGCGCGAACAGGTGATGACATTGAACACGCCTGCGGGAATGCCCGCTTCTTCCAGCACCTCCGCAAAGAAGATGCCGCCCAGATAGGGTGTGTCCTCTGACGGTTTGAGCACGATCGTATTGCCAGCCGCCAAGGCAAAGGCAAAGCCGCGCGCGGTCAGGATACCGGGGAAGTTCCACGGGCTGATGACCGAGATCACGCCCATCGGAAAACGCTGGGCCGTGGACAGCTTGCCGTATTCGCTGGGCAGGATTTCGCCCGATGCCTGATAGCAACTGGCCGAAGCCGACCGGAAAACTTCGGGGATATAATGCGCCTCGAACGCGCCTTTGCCAAACCAGCCGCCGCCCTCGGCCTGTACGGCGGCGATGAAATCGGGGGCGCGGCGCTCGAACACCTCGGCGATGTGATGCACCAGTTTCGCGCGCTCGGTATATTTCAGCGCGGCCCAATCTGGAAAGGCACGCTGCGCAGCCTCAATGGCGGCGCGGGCATCGGCGCGGGTGCCATCGGGCGCTTCGGCCCAGAGGCTGCCATCATTCGGGTTGATGTCGGCGAAGTTGCGCGCGGCTTGTCGCCACTGACCATAAATATACATGCCGCGTAGGCTTTTGGGGGCTTTCGCATCAAGCATCTCAGATCTCCTTGTCGAATTGTGTCGAGCCGGGTCGGCGGCGCCAGACTTGCACCTTGCCGGTGTCGGCTGGCGTGGCCGAAGGTGACGCGGGTTGTGTTGGAGCGCCCTCGGTGTGGAGCGTGGTCGTAGGGCGCTGTCGGTCGCGGATCGAGGGGCGCAGCGGGGGCAGGGCGGTGCGGTTTGGCGCGCGGCACTGGCGCGCGGCGGTTTCGATCTGTGTCAGCGCCGCGCGCAACCTGTCGCTTTGCGCCGCCGGCATCGCTGTGGTCGGCTGGACAGAAGCAGGGGCCGCGCGGGGCACTGTCTTGGGTTCGGGTCGGGCGCTGGCACGCGCAAGCAGGGCGTTCATATCCACACCTGAAATAGCGGCCGCTGATATGCTTGTTGCAGGCTTTGGCCGCAGTGTGACAGAGGTGGGTCTGGGTGCGGCGGGTTTGGTTGCGGTGCCGGTGAGTT
>SLAT01000154.1 GCA_007126715.1 Roseinatronobacter sp. | reverse complement strand
TCGAAAAATAGAAATTCAGACAACCAGGAGGCACCCAGATGGCTGCTAAGGACGTCAAATTCAACACCAATGCCCGCGACCGCATGCTGCGCGGCGTGAACATTCTTGCCGATGCGGTAAAGGTCACGCTTGGCCCCAAAGGTCGCAATGTCGTTATCGACAAATCCTTCGGTGCACCCCGCATCACCAAGGACGGTGTATCGGTTGCCAAGGAAATCGAGCTGGAAGACAAGTTCGAAAACATGGGCGCGCAGATGGTCAAAGAAGTGGCCTCTCGCACCAATGACGAAGCAGGCGACGGCACCACGACTGCGACTGTGCTTGCACAGGCAATCGTGCGCGAAGGTCTGAAATCGGTTGCCGCTGGCATGAACCCGATGGACCTCAAGCGTGGCATCGACCTTGCAACAACCAAAGTTGTCGAAGCGATCAAAGCTGCTGCACGCCCTGTCAATGACAGCGCCGAAGTTGCTCAGGTCGGCACCATCTCCGCAAATGGCGAAGCTGAAATCGGCCGTCAGATTGCTGATGCGATGCAGAAGGTCGGCAATGAAGGCGTGATCACTGTCGAAGAGAACAAGGGTCTGGATACAGAAACCGATGTTGTCGAAGGTATGCAGTTCGACCGCGGTTACCTGTCGCCATATTTCGTGACCAACCCCGACAAGATGGTTGCGGAACTTGATGACGCGATCATCCTGATCCACGAGAAGAAGCTTTCGTCACTGCAGCCGATGGTTCCGTTGCTGGAGCAGGTCATCCAGTCGCAAAAGCCACTGCTGATCATCGCAGAAGATGTTGAAGGCGAAGCCTTGGCAACTCTGGTGGTCAACAAACTGCGCGGCGGTCTGAAAATCGCGGCAGTCAAGGCACCGGGCTTTGGCGATCGTCGCAAGGCCATGCTGCAAGATATCGCAATTCTGACCGGTGGTCAGGTCATCAGCGAAGATCTGGGCATGAAGCTGGAAAGCGTGACGATGGACATGCTTGGCAGCGCCAAGAAAGTGACGATCAACAAGGATAACACAACCGTTGTTGACGGCGCTGGCGAGAAAGCTGAGATTGAGGCGCGCGTTTCGCAGATCCGTCAGCAGATCGAGGAAACCACCTCTGACTACGACCGCGAAAAGCTGCAAGAGCGTCTGGCCAAACTGGCTGGCGGTGTTGCCGTGATCCGCGTTGGCGGCATGTCGGAAGTGGAAGTCAAAGAGCGTAAGGACCGCGTTGATGACGCCCTGAACGCAACCCGCGCAGCCGTGCAGGAAGGCATTGTTGTCGGTGGCGGTGTGGCGCTGATCCAGGCTGGCAAAGCGCTCGAAGGTCTGACCGGCGAGAATAACGATCAGACTGTCGGTATCTCGATCGTACGCAAGGCGCTGGAAGCGCCACTGCGCCAGATCGCTGAGAACGCTGGTGTGGACGGGTCCGTTGTTGCGGGCAAGATCCGCGAAAGCAACGACAAGACGTTCGGCTTCAACGCACAGACCGAAGAATATGGCGACATGTTCAAGTTTGGCGTGATCGACCCTGCGAAAGTTGTGCGCACAGCACTTCAGGATGCAGCATCGGTAGCTGGCCTGCTGATCACCACCGAAGCCATGATTGCCGACAAGCCAGAGCCGAAAGGCCAAGGTGGTGGCGGCGGCATGCCCGATATGGGTGGCATGGGCGGCATGGGCGGCATGATGTAAGCTGCTGCCACAGCACCCCAGAATACGAGGGGCCGGGATATTCCCGGCCCCTTTTTCTATTGGCGCTTTGGTGTTCGCCCCTTTCTTACAAGTTGCGCGATGATCATTTGGCAAGTCGGTGATGCACACCGTCGCTCGTGTAATAGGGGCGCAGTCGGCGCAAATTCACATCAGGCAAGCGCAAACCGCTGAAAACAGCGCGAACTGTCATCAGCCTGAAATCACGAAAAGCCGGGGTTTAGGGTCAGTAATGCTGACTTGTTTACAGATATACGGAACCGTGGGCGCGGCAGTTCGTTGGCTTTGTAATGGTCGTGTATGCGACGCTGAATGAAAGGAAATACCATGTTAGGTTGGGCTCTTACTTTTCTGATCGTTGCACTTGTGGCTGCAGCGCTTGGCTTCTCTGGCATTGCCGGTGCGGCATCGTCAATTGCACAGATTTTGTTCGTTATTTTCCTTGTACTGTTCGTGGTCGCGATGATCGCGCGTGCAGTACGGGGGCAACCACCGATGTGACAGGTCAAAAGCCGGTTCAGCAGAACCGGCTTTTCACTCTGACGCAGAAAGGCAGTGTTATGGACCCCAAAGACATCAAACACCTCAACCCCAAACTTGCGCCCGATGCAGGTGAGCCGATTGAAACCATGCCCGGAGTGCAGCAACATCCGGGGAATGGTGACCCCCTCGACAAGATTGCCGAAGTGCATACCCGCGTGCTGGATACCATCGCCGGTTTCAAGAAATTCTCGGAAAAAGCCGAGCCGGAGTTCAAGCCCGTTTCTGATGCGTTTCTTGCAACACATCAGAAGCACGAACGCGAATTGGCAGATTACCTTCGCAAGCATGGCCGCGAGCCCGGTGATGACGGGTCGTTTTTCGGGACGGTGAACAGCTCTCTGATCGAGATCCGGTCTTGGTTCGAGGATATATCCGATAATGTGATGGACCGCGTCGCGGAAGGCGAGAAACATGTCCTTGATGGGTATGAAGACGCCAGAAACACCGGACAGAGCATCGAGGCGAATGCGATGCTTGCGTTCCATATCAAGGAGATCAACGCACTGATGCGCGCGCATGGTACGTAGAACCAAGCGCGCACATTGTTGCACGATGTTGGGCGTCAAGCGTCCGATATATTCAGTGGCCGCGCGCCTCTAGCCAGGCGCGCATCCATTCAATTTCTTCTTTCTGTGCGGCAATTATTTCACGTGCCAACTCGGCCACTTCCGGGTCTGCGCCATGTTCCAGCACGATTTCGGCCATGACAACAGCGCCTTCATGATGCGGGATCATGCCGCGAATGAAATCCACATCAGCATCGCCGGTGAATTCGATCATCATGTCAGTATGCATCGCATCGTTTGCTTCCATATAGGCGCGTGTCGATGCAGGCAGGTCTGCACTTTGTGCGCTACCATGATTATGGCCTTCATGGCCGCCATGATTCATATGGCCGTGACTGGATGCAACGGCATAGCCGCCAGCGCCAACACCCGCAGCGATCACAAGGCTGATGGCAAGAGCAATGGGTTTCATTTAACTTCCTCCTATGACAATTGCACTGCTCTAGGAGGCTCCAGTAGATGGAAGGGAAGTCACGAGCGCGTGAAAGTGTCACGATGCTTGGAAATCAAACATTCATATGCTTGAATTTTAATTCCAAACGTGCGATTATCCTTCAAGTTTATATTGGAGAATCCTCATGACAGTCGATCGTGCCGTTCTTGCTTTTGCCGGTGTAATGGTTCTTATCAGCGTATTGCTGACCACATTCGTCTCGCCACTATTCATCTGGTTTACCGTGTTTATCGCGCTGAACATGTTCCAGTCGGCGTTTACAGGGCTGTGCCCGGCCGCGATGGTGTTTCGCAAACTTGGCCTGAAGGGCGATTGCGCCGCGACTTCCTGAGCAAGGCGTCCGGTTTTTGCAAAAGCGGAGTTTGGCAGCGGCCTCCGCTAACAAACAATCCGTTCTGATGAATTCAGAAAGTAAAGGCTTCGCCAGAAATGGCGAAGCCTGTCTTTGTCTCAGACTTCTTTTTTCAGCGCGTCAATCAGATCAACGCGTTCCCATGAGAACCCGCCATCTGCTTCGGGTGCGCGGCCAAAATGGCCATAGGCGGCCGTGCGCGCATAGATTGGCCGGTTCAGGCCCAGATGTTCGCGGATGCCACGTGGGGTCAGGTCCATGACCCGCGCGACGGCGCGTTCAATCGCTTCATCATCCACCTGCCCAGTGCCATCCGTATCAACATAGATCGACAACGGCTTGGCCACCCCGATGGCGTAGGAAATCTGCAAGGTGCAGCGCTTTGCCATGCCTGCTGCGACCACGTTTTTCGCCAGATAGCGCGCCGCATAGGCGGCAGAGCGGTCAACTTTGGTCGGGTCTTTGCCCGAGAATGCGCCCCCGCCATGCGGCGCAGAGCCGCCATAGGTGTCGACGATGATCTTGCGGCCCGTCAGTCCGGCATCGCCATCAGGGCCGCCGATGACAAATGTGCCTGTCGGATTGACCCACCATTCTGTCTTTTCCGTCAGCCAGTCGGCAGGCAGGACTTCGCGGATATAGGGTTCAACAATCGCGCGAATATCGTCAGGCTTCTGGTCTGCGCTGGCATGCTGCGTGGACAGCACAAGTTGCGTTACCTCAACTGGTTTGCCGTCCTCGTACCGCAAGGAAAGCTGGGTCTTGGCATCCGGGCGCAATGTCGGTTCGGCGCCGGATTTGCGCACATCGGCCAGCCTTTTGAGGATCTGATGCGAATACTGGATGGGCGCTGGCATCAGTTCGGGTGTTTCATCCACAGCATAGCCGAACATGATCCCCTGATCGCCAGCCCCGTCCTGCGACACACCCTGCCAGATATGGGCCGATTGCTCGTGAAGGAAGTTCAGGACATGGCAGGTATTCCAATGGAATTTTTCCTGCTCGTAGCCGATATCGCGGATGCAATCGCGCGCGATCTGCGGGATGCGCCCCATGTAATCCTTCAGGCGTTCCGGGTCGGACAGGCCCACCTCTCCGCCTATGACCACTAGCGAGGATGTCGCAAAGGTTTCGCAGGCAACGCGTGCAGTTTCTTCTTCGGCGATCAGTGCATCAAGCACGGCGTCCGAGATGCGGTCGCAAACCTTGTCGGGGTGCCCCTCGGACACGGATTCAGAAGTGAAAATATAGTTCTGTCTTGCCATTGTGCATCCGCCTGATATCGCTGCCAAGACCGTATTGGTCGAAGCAACCCTGTCATAAGGTTGTTATAACGATGGCCCATAGCAAGAAGCGCCAGGGACCACAACTCTGTGGAGAACCGCCCTTCAGGACGGTTGTGCATCCAGCCCGCGCAAGAATTCAAGCACCTGCGGGCCAATACCCTCAACGATAAGGCCGACCCCTTCGGCGTTGGGGTGGATGTGATCGTCCTGCATCAGATCAGAGAAACTGGCCCCAGCATCGGCCTTATCTGTCATTGGCTGCATGAAATTGGGGTAAAGCGGTACATCATACTGTCCTGAGAGGTCGACATACATGCGCTCGAATGCCAGTTGAAATTCTGGCCCATAATTGCCGGGCGCAGGCAGGCCGGCCAGCATCGCGGGTATCCCCTCAAGCTCCAGCCGCGCCAAAATGCCGCTGAGGTTTTCCTTGCTGGAGGCCGGGTTCAGGCCGCGCAGCAGATCATTGCCGCCCAAAGTCACAAGCATCGCATCGACCGGTTCGGACAATGTCCAATCCATCCGCGCCAGACCGCCTGCCGTCGTGTCGCCGGACACGCCAGCGTTGATGACTTCTACATCGACGCCTTGAGCATCCAGCCACGCTTGCAACTGTGGCACAAAGCCGTCTTCGCTTGGCAGGCCGTAACCCTGGGTCAGGCTGTCACCAAGTGCGACCAGCCGGATTGGCGCCTCACCCGCCGTTGCGACGGAACTGCCCAGCACGAGCGTTAAAGACACAATTGCCGCAGCGCAGCAGTTGCCGAACGCGGACGCAACCCCATATGCAGGGGAACGGTTTTTTAAAAGGAAAGTCTGGATGAAGGACATGGTACTCTCGTTCAGGGATGTAGAGTTGACCTTGCAAGGCAATGCGGGGCCAGTTGATATCTTGCGTGCAATCACGCTGGATGTCACGCGGGGTGAAACCGTGGGGTTGATCGGGCCGTCCGGCTCGGGCAAGTCATCGCTCCTCATGCTTATGGGCGGGCTTGAACGTGCAACGGCCGGAACAGTAACGGCGCTAGGCCATGATCTGACTGCCCTTGGCGAAGACGCACTTGCCCGGTTTCGCAGGCAACATATGGGGGTGGTCTTTCAGTCTTTCCACCTGATTCCGACAATGACCGCAGTTGAAAATGTTGCGACCCCGCTGGAACTGGCTGGAAGGCGCGACGCGTTTGAGCGTGCCGAAGAGGAATTGCGCGCTGTGGGCCTTGGCCACCGGCTGGACCATTACCCCGCGCAGATGTCGGGCGGAGAGCAGCAGCGTGTCGCCCTTGCACGTGCCGCCGCGCCGCGCCCGGATATTTTGTTGGCAGATGAACCTACTGGAAACCTTGATGGTCCCAACGGACAGGCCATCATGGACATGTTATTCGGCCTGCGTGACCGCCACGGCGCAACGCTGGTGCTGGTCACACATGCGCCCGAACTGGCCGCGCGCTGTGACCGGGTGATCACACTGGCCGATGGGCGGATTTCGGGTGTCGAGACACACCGCAAAGAGGCCGCTGAATGATCTCTGTCGCATGGAAGATTGCGCGCCGCGAATTGCGCGGCGGATTGCGCGGGTTCTGGGTGTTTCTGGCCTGTCTGGCCTTGGGCGTCGGGGCTATCGCGGCGGTCGGGTCCGTGCGTGGGGCGATTGATGACGGGCTTGCGCGCGAAGGGGCCACGCTTTTGGGCGGGGATGCCGAATTGCGCATGACCTACCGCTTCGCCACCCCGGAGGAACGCGACTGGATGGACGGTTTCGCCGCGCAAGTGTCGGAAATCGTTGATTTCCGGTCCATGGCCGTGACGGGTACGGGCGACACTGCCGAACGCTCGGTCACGCAGGTCAAGGGCGTGGATGCGGCCTATCCGCTGGTGGGCAGCATCGGGCTTGACCCGTCCATTCCGCTGGAACAGGCGTTGGAGGTGCAGGACGGTCTGCCCGGTGGCGTGATGGAACGCATCTTGGCTGAACGTCTGGGATTGGAGATGGGCGATACATTCCGCCTTGGCGTTCAGGAATTCACCCTGCGCGCCCATATCACGCGCGAACCTGACGGGCTGGGCGCAAATTTCGGCTTTGGCCCGCGCACATTGGTGCGCAGTGACGCGCTGGAGAATGCCGAATTGCTGGGGCCGGGCACGCTTTACGAGGTGAATTACCGCATGCTGTTGCCCGACCTGTCGCTGGATCAGGCGCGTGGCATTGTCACAACGCAGTTTGACGGCGCGGGCGTGCGCTGGCGTGACAGCCGCAATGCTGCCCCCCAAATCCGAAATGTGATCGACCGGGTTTCCTCTTTCCTTGTGCTGGTTGGCCTTGCGGGGCTTGCCGTGGGCGGGGTCGGTGTGTCTGCCGCTGTGCGCACTTATCTTGATGGCAAGACCAATGTGATCGCCACACTCAAGACACTTGGCGCTGAAAGCCGCACGATATTTGCCGTGTACCTGATGCAGATCGGTGTGCTGACGGTCATCGGACTTGCGCTTGGGCTGGCGCTTGGCGCGGTGGTGCCCTTTGCCGTGGCCCCTTTGGTGGTCGATCAGATCCCGGTGGATCTGGAGATCACGGTGCAATCGCGTGCATTGATCGAGGCGGCTCTTTATGGCGCACTCACTGCGCTTATCTTCACCCTCTGGCCGCTGGCGCGGACTGAACATGTCCGGGCTGCCACCATATTCCGTGGTGTCGCCGAGGCCGCGAAGGGTTGGCCGCGCTGGCCCTATATGCTGGTCACGCTGGCGCTGGTCGTAGGGCTGGTGCTGGTCGCTGCAGGCTTTGCCGCTGTGCCGCGTCTGGCTTATGCCACGGCTGCGGGGGTGATCGGGGCGCTGGCGGTCTTGTCATTGGCCGCGCTTGGCGTACGGTTTCTGGCCCGCAGGCTGGCGCGGGCGCGCGCGTTGCGCGGGCGCACCGCGCTGCGCATGGCGATGGGCGCGATTGGAAACCCGCGCGAAGGGGCCACGGCGGTTATCCTGTCGCTTGGCCTTGGGCTTACGGTTCTGGCGGCTGTCGGCCAGATCGACAGCAACCTGCGCCGCGCCATCACGATGGACCTGCCCGACCGTGCCCCCAGCTATTTCTTTCTGGACATCCAGAATACACAGCTAGAGGGGTTTCTGGCGCGGTTGAGCGAAGATGAAAATGTCGACCGTGTGGAAACCGCGCCCATGTTGCGCGGTGTTGTGTCCGAGATAAACGGCATCCCGGCGCGCGAACACCCTGCCGCCGGGCACTGGGTTCTGCGCGGCGACCGAGGAATCAGCTATTCGGCAACCATTCCCGAGGGAACGCGCCTGACAGCGGGCGACTGGTGGCCCGAAGATTATACCGGGCCGCCGCTGGTCAGTTTCGGAGCAGAGCAAGCCGCCGAACTGGGCATTGGCGTCCTCGGAGCCTCCTACAACGCCCTCGACACCCAAGTGAACCGCCTGGCCGCGTTGCTGGTCTCCGGTCCCTTTGCCGTCGACAATATCGGGGCTATCGAGATCGGCGAAATCGCCGACGAAACTGTGGG
>SLAT01000261.1 GCA_007126715.1 Roseinatronobacter sp. | reverse complement strand
GATGGTCCCACAAGTGCCGCTTGGCTTGAGCTTTGCGCAGTTTCTGGGCACGGTAACGATATATCCCGCCGTTGTTGCGCTGTCGCATTTCGTATTCCGGCTGCGCAAACCGGCGACCGGCGAAGTGGATGCTTTGGGGCAAAGATTGTGAAACGTTCAGAACGCGAACAGGAATTTAGTCGGCGCGTCATCAGTCGGCGCGGTCTGTTTCTGGGCGCGCTGCAAGTTGGTGTTGCAGGCACCTTGTTCTGGCGGCTGCATGACATGCAATTGAACCAGTCCGAACAGTTTCATCTTCTGGCCGAGGAAAACCGGATCAACCTGCGTTTGCTTCCCCCCACACGCGGGTTGATCCTTGATCGTAATGGCATCTTGCTGGCGGGAAACGAGCAAAATTACCGCGTTGTCATCAAGCGCGATGATGCTGGTGACATCGATCTGGTTCTTGAACGCCTGTCCCGTCTGATCCCGCTAAGTCAAGAAGACATAGAGCGCGCACGCCGTGACATGCTGCGCAACCGGCCTTTTGTGCCCGTGACAGTGGCCGAGCGGCTGAGTTGGGAAGAAATCAGTCGCGTTGCGTCAAACGCGCCTGCCCTTCCGGGGGTCACACCCGAGATGGGCTTGTCGCGCTATTACCCCCTGCACGAGGACACGGCACATGTGGTTGGCTATGTCGGCCCGGTGTCTGAACGCGATCTCGAAGCGCTGGAGGCACCTGACCCCGTGCTGATGATCCCGCGCTTCCAGATCGGAAAGAGCGGGGTCGAGCGGATGCAGGAAGACAGGTTGCGCGGGCGGGCGGGTTCCCAACGCGTAGAGGTGAATTCCGTAGGCCGCGTCATGCGCGAACTTGACCGGGTCGAAGGTACGCCGGGCGGCAATGTGCATATGACGCTGGATGCGCGCCTGCAGAACTACACGTTGGAACGGCTGCATGGTCAAAGCGCTGCCGCTGTGGTGCTTGACGTCGAGAGCGGCGACATTCTTGCGCTTGCCTCTGGCCCTAGCTTCGATCCCAACCTGTTCGTACGCGGGATTTCGAGCACAGACTTTAATGGCCTGCTGGAGAATCAGTACCGCCCGCTTGTCAACAAGACCGTTCAGGGCATGTATCCGCCGGGCTCTACCTTCAAGATGGTCACGGCGCTGGCCGCATTGGAAGCAGGTGTAACCGACGGGCAGGAACGGGTATTCTGCCCCGGCCATATGGACGTATCGGGCAACCGCTTTCACTGCTGGAAGCGTGGGGGGCACGGGCGTGTGGATCTTGTCTCGGCGCTGTCTGAAAGCTGCGATGTCTATATGTACGAGATGGCGCAGCGCTGTGGCATCGAGAGGATAAATGCCATGTCCACACGGCTGGGACTTGGTATCCGCTATGACCTGCCAATCACATCGGTCGCGGGCGGGCTGAACCCGACGCGCGAATGGAAACGAAACAATCGCAATTCCGAATGGCGCATCGGTGACACGGTCAATGCCTCGATCGGGCAGGGTTTTGTGTTGACCACGCCCTTGCAGCTTGCCGTGATGACCGCGCGTCTTGCATCCAACAAGGCAATTTTGCCGCGTCTGGTCCGCGACCCGGCCGAGCGGGCCATTCAAGAAGCCGCAAGTCTGGATCTGCGCCCTGAATGGTTGCGTATGATCCGCCGCGGTATGAGTGATACAGTCAACGACCGGCGCGGCACCGCCTATTCCTCGCGCGTGGTTGCTGAAGATCAGCTGATGGCAGGCAAGACCGGCACGAGTCAGGTCTTTTCGATCACGCGCGCGGAACGCGACGCAGGCGTGCGGCGGCAGGAGGATCTGCCGTGGAACCGGCGCAACCATGGTCTGTTTGTCAATTTTGCCCCTATCGATGCACCGCGTATCGCGGTCGCCGTTGTGGTGGAACATGGCGGTGGGGGGTCGTCGGCCGCGGCCCCGATCGGGCGCGACATAACGCTGGCGGCACTGAATAACGGCGTTCCGCCGCTATCTGCATACCCAGCCCCGCAGCGCAACCGTATCCATTCCGAGCAGCAGGAAATGCTGGAGCGCCTGCGCAAACCTGAAGACATGCGGATCAGCCGCGCATGAGCTATCTTGAATACAACACCAAACGGATGCCCGCAGGACTTGCCAAGGTTCTGTATCTGAATTGGCCCCTCGTCGCCCTACTGATCGCGGTGGGCTGTTATGGTTTTGTGATGCTCTATTCCATCGCAGGCGGCAGCTTGTACCCTTGGGCCGATCCACAGATGAAGCGTTTCGCCTTCGGATTAGGGGTGATGTTTATTGTAGCCTTCATTCCCTTGTGGTTCTGGCGTTCAATTGCGGGACTGGGATATGTGGTGGCAGTGCTCTTGTTGCTGGGGGTCGAGTTTTTTGGCTCGGTCGGGATGGGTGCGAAACGCTGGTTGGAATTGGGTCCGTTTCGCCTGCAACCCTCTGAGCTGGCAAAGATCACAACGGTAATGGCGCTGGCGGCGTATTATGACTGGTTGGATCTGAAGAAAGTCTCACATCCGTTCTGGGTCGTTCTGGCAGCGGTTATTGCCCTGCTTCCGGCACTTTTGGTGTTGCGGCAGCCTGATCTTGGGACGGCGCTTCTGGTGGCACTCGGCGGCGGGGTCGTGATCTTTGCTGCGGGCGTGCATTGGGGCTATTTTGCAGCCCTGATCGGCAGCGGGGTCGCGCTGGTCACAACGGTCATGTCATCACGTGGAACAGATTGGCAATTGCTGAAAGACTACCAGTTCCGACGTATTGACGCGTTTCTGGACCCGTCACTGGACCCGTTGGGCGCGGGATATCACATAAACCAATCCATGATCGCGCTGGGATCTGGCGGCTGGTCTGGACGCGGTTTCATGGAAGGGACGCAGGCGCGACTTAATTTCTTGCCCGAAAAGCATACGGATTTCATTTTCACCACTTTGGCCGAAGAGTTTGGCTTTGTGGGCGCATCCTCGCTGTTAGTTCTATATTTGATGCTGATCGCTGTCTGCCTGCTGACCGCGCTGCGCACAACGAACCGCTTTGCCGCGCTTATGGTGATGGGAATAGTCGGAACGTTCTTTCTGTATTTTGCGGTGAATATGGCAATGGTCATGGGCCTTGCGCCCGTGGTCGGCGTGCCATTGCCGCTGGTGTCCTATGGAGGGTCCGCGATGGTCGTAATCATGGTCGGTTTCGGATTGGTTCAATCGGCCCATATCCACCGCGCAAGGTTACCATCATGACACTTACCGTCTTGTTCGCAGCAGGTGATGCTGCCTTTGCAGAGTATCGCGAGCCGCTAAGCGATGCGTTTCTGCACCACAATTTGGAGATCACGCTTGTCACGGAGGCTGCGCCAGCAGAGGTCGATTACATCATTTACTCTCCCTCCAGCACCCTGCGCGATTTCACACCCTATACGCGTTGCAAGGCAGTGCTCAATCTCTGGGCCGGGGTCGAGAAGATTGTCGGCAACCCGACACTGACCCAACCCCTTGCCCGTATGGTCGACCCTGCCCTGACACGCGGCATGGTGGAATATGTGTGTGGTCATGTCTTGCGCTACCACCTTGGAATGGATGCACATATATCGGCGCCTGCCGGGCAATGGGTCGCGCAGGAACCACCGCTGGCACCGGAACGCGTTGTGGGCATTCTTGGTCTGGGCGAATTGGGGCGGGCCTGTGCAAAGGCATTGGTGGGCTTGGGCTTTGCCGTCGAGGGTTGGTCATCGCGTCCGAAAACAATGCCTGACGTCACATGCCATCACGGCGCAGAGGGTTTCAACACTTTGCTGCAACACTCTGATATTCTTGTCACATTGCTTCCCCTCACATCACAGACCGAAAATATTCTGGACGCGCGCGCTTTTTCCCAGATGCGCGATGGAAGCTGGATCATAAATCCGGGTCGTGGCGCACTTATTGATGATGACGCCTTGCTTGAGGCAATTGGCAACGGCAAGATCGCGGGTGCGACGCTGGATGTGTTCCGTATAGAACCGCTGCCTGCGGATCATCCGTTCTGGGCTATTCCAAAGGTAACGATAACCCCTCATATCGCTGCCACCACGCGCGCCGAATCTGCGTCACATGTGATCGCAAGCAACATCGCGCGCGCAGAGGCCGGCAAGACATTGCTTCACAAGGTGGACCCGCAGCGTGGCTACTAACTGTTCCAATCGCCTTAAGTTTTCGGAAACCTGTTCAAACTATAGTTTGACTCATTGGTTGCACAGCGAAGGCAATATCGAACATGAAATTGACTGGACCCGATTATCTCTGGTCACAAGCGCAAGCCGATCTGTCCATGGGCAGCGATGTTGGTGGGAACGGCCAACGCACAAACCTGAAGCCGTGGCTTCTCGGGTCACTCGGAATCGTCATGGGCATTCTTGTGCTGATTACCGGCACACAGAGTGATGAGTGCGCGCGAATTGCACGACCGTTCATTGTTAAATCCGCCGACACGGCGCAAGGCGCGCGTGCTACAAACTGTGGCCTTGCTGTGCCGGAAGGTCAGTCAGACCATAATCTCCGCCATCCTGAAAGCGACGCCGTCAAGCCCAACAGGCCGCCAGCCAGACCGGGGATCGCGCGACGCGCTTTGGTATAATCCGCAATCACGTCGCGGCGCTTGGGCGTGCGACACCATGCGACATGAATGCCTCGCGCACACATATGCGACGGCAAGATCACGACACATAGCCTGCCCGTGGTCCCGGTGGCAAACCACTGCGCTTTTCACACATATGTCCCGGCGGTGCGCAGCCCTAACTGTCCGTCTCCCCTGCGCAATGCACCATTTTTATCCTGCCACGAAAGTCTTGCTCGTCGGCTCACTCCACGGCCCGACAAGCTGGTCTGCCAGCGCCAAGGCGGCAGAAATCTCTTGTTCCGTGGTGGCCGCATCTATCTGCTCGATCAGATACTGCAAAACTTCGGCCGAGACATTTCCAGAAACTGACGCGGTTTTCGAACGCACAGCGCGCCTGGCGCTTAGTGCATCCTCATCAACGAAGACATCGCCTTCAATCCCTGCGAAAGCGCGTACGCGGGCAATCCGTTCTTCAGAGCAGTCAAGCAATGCGGCAAGCGCCTTGGTTTTGCCCATCTGAACCGTTGCGCCAACGTAATCGTAAGGCGCATTGTCCGAACGCTTCAGAACCCGGTTCATGACAGGATCAATGACTGTAATGATATCTTCGATACCACTGGCGCGCGCATATTCCAGCGATCCGACCATCAGTTCACATGTTGCCCGAGATACAGTGCCCACACCGCGACCGGTCATCATCAGCCGATCAGTATCGACGCAGAAACGGGTCGATTCCCACAATGTCGCAGAGCGCAGCGGCGCCTGCCCTTGCAGAATATCAGAGAAGACATCGGCCAGCATATGTGGGCCTGTTGTCTGCAATGCACGGACGCAGGCAACAACATTATCGTCATCATCCAGCCCGATCACATATGCCGGGTCAAGATGGTCAAACTCGTCTATTTCGCGACCATCTTCAATTTTGACGTCCCAGCCGAGCCGGTCGCCAAATACGCGCGCCCTCAACCGAAACATTTCGTCGAGAATACCACCATGAACATGCTTGTTGAGCGCATCAACCACCAGAATCATCTTCGTTCCCTTCAGAGCCAATTCTATTCCTAGTTGCAGAATGCCCTGAAAGTCGCGTGTGCTGCTATTGTGGGAATCCCTTATCCATCGCGATAGGCGAAGAATGGCGCAAAAACACGGGCATGACAAAAAAATGGCGCTGTATGCCACTGCCCCCGCATGACTTGCATGAGGATCAGATTGGATAGATCATTCCCATACCGATTGCACGAGCAACGGCCTGAGGCGTCGTCAAGGCGCCGAGCTTCTCTCGGGCTGAACGCAAGTGCACTTCCACGGTGCGGGTTGATATGGTCAGGATAATCCCGACATCAGTCTGTGATTTGCCCGCCGCGATCCATTGCAGAATCTCTTTTTCACGATCTGAAAGCGCTGGCTGGCGCATTTCCGACATGGTCCGGCCATGCCGCATTAGCCGATCATGAAACAGGGTCGCATGGGTCTGGAGGCCACTTGTAATCTCATTGCGCAAGCTGGTCCACTCAGCCTCGGAACATGTGCGCACCACGCTGAACATGCCCCGATCCCCATATGGCCCGCGCACGGGTATCGTCATGCCCGTCGATCCGATTCCGAATTCTGATGCGTCGCAAAAGACCTTGCGGAAACCGTCAATCCTCTGAAGCCGTGTCCAGTCCACGACACCAACGCTTTTGGCCGCCATAGCGAGGGTCGGATCAATGTCTTGAAACCCTTGCTCGACATAATGTTCTTTCCACGCGTCAGGATAGTTCACGACGCCATGTATGGAATTGTCGATCGTGTTCACGCCAGCATATGCGGCGTAGTCAAGGTTGAACTGCGCGCAAATGTTATCCAGGACTTGCTGCAACGACTCTTCAGAGTTGTTGCTGATCACTCCCAGATCCAGCGGTTTCATCTCTTGGCCTTTCTGTGGACGTGCAATAAATATACGCAAACACCATCACGAACCTCTAAGTATCATCAGTCATGCAGGCTGACTTCTCCAGCGAGGATGGCCCATAGACCAAGTCAAACCATTTGCCCATCTAAATTACACCTTAGGGTTCGTTACGAAACAAAAGCTTCAGTATTTATATCCAGATTGCTTCTTTAGCTTTTTGATCCGGTGCTTCTGATAGGCGGTAATTTGTCGGTAAAGAGGGCAGCGCCGGTCGAATATCAAATTGGTTATCGAGGCCAAGAATATAGCGCTCTCGTTTTCGAGACCAAAATCCAGCTTACACGTAATCCCACCTTCGTCCCCTGTGTAAATGATGTCACCTATAGTGCATGTATCTGGTACGATAGCTTTGGGGTCCTTTTCGCGCATGATCGCTTTGAGTTCTGGTGACAATCTGGCTGTCAGAACAGGCATTTCCGCCATTGCCGTGAGAAGCCACGCGGTCTTTTCACGATTATCAATCATGGTTGATGACCTTTTGGGCGCGCGGTGCTTGTCGTGGCGAGATCTTATAATTCCAGTCGCCATGGAAAGCGTCACGCGTTAGGTTGATCTCGTTCATCTGCGCGTCTGTGACCTTTACCCCCTTGGGGTAGCTGTTGCTATCCAGTTGGCATTGAACATCAAGGCCAGTGCTTGTCTTTGTCGAGCCGATGAGTTGCACGATGGCCTGATGACTGACGAGGGGCTTACCTCTCCAGTTCTGTGTGATAAACGCGAACAGTCTGTGTTCGATACGGTTCCATTTGCTCGTCCCGGGCGGATGATGCGCGACGGTGACGCTCAAACCTGTTGCATCCGAAAAGCGCTGCAGCTCGTGCTTCCATAAACGAACACGCGCACCGTTGCTGCCGCCACAATCTGCAGTAATGAGCAAGGAGTTCGCCTGTGGGTAACGAGACTGCCCCATCTCCCGCCACCAACCCAGAATGCTTTCGACCGCAAAACTGGCCGTATCGTGATCAATGCCGACGCTCACCCAACCTGAGTTGTCTGTGATGTCATAAATGCCGTAAGGCACGGCCTTGCCCAGTTCGGGGATTTTGAAGTCATGCACGCGAACAGGTTCCGGGTTTCCTTTGGGGCGCAGCTCTCGCCCCGCGTTCTTGAAGTCGCCAACCAACTCCTTCTTCTTCGTATCCACCGATATCGCAGGCTGCCCCGCAGCCTGAAACTCTTTAATCTTTCCGTTGATATGTTCAAATTGTGCATCGCGGTCAGGATGGCTGCTGCCTTCCAGTGTTTTCCGGTTCCCCTGAAGGCTGAAGCCGAGTTTGCGCAACAACCGTCCCACCAGCACATGGCTGACATCAAATCCCTGCACCACCAATGCCTTCGCAAGATTGCGCTGACTTCGGCTGACCCAAAGCAAAGGGGCCTGAGGATCGCCGCGAATGGCCGACTGCACCAGTTCATTCAGTGCGGGCAGAAGCGCAGGGTCAATTTCGCTCTTCTGCTTGCGTCCACCACCAGCGCGACGAATGCGATCTCCCGCTCCTTCAGCCTTTAAATCTGAAAGCCCGCGCCCGATCGTGCTACGGGCAATGCCCGTGACTTCCGATACCGCCATTATCCCACCATGGCCCGCAGCGCGCGCTTCACTCGCCGCCAAAAGACGGCGCCCACGCTCATCAAGGTGAGGCGAAAGCGCCTCAAAACGTGCCTTGATCCCAGCTCTGTCGATCATCATCAATGCCCTCTCGCTTAAGCACTTGCTTTACCAAGAGTGAATCAGAGCACTCGGAAAACGTCCAGCCGCAAACACGCGATTCCATTATTTCGTTGCGAGTCCTAACTTAAGCCGATCCCCACTCATTTTGCGTAAAGCGTTGTGATACTGAGCTTGCGAGGAGACCGAGTCATCACCCTTTGCCACCCGCTCCAAGATGT
>SLAT01000079.1 GCA_007126715.1 Roseinatronobacter sp. | reverse complement strand
ACTCCCACATCTGGGCGATATTCATCAATGGTTCTCGTAAGGTGAGGGGTTAGGGAACCGACGCCGAATCCACTTCCCAACCTGCTGATGTTTGAACGACGCATCCGAAGTGGACACGAACTGGAGCGGTGATTGCGCGACAGAAATTGCGGCCGCCAATCGCCGGTCGGGGTGATCTTGCCCTGACGCGCGGTCGAGACGGGCCATTCATACATAAGCTGACCATGATGGTAGACATGCATCACCTGCTCGCTGATGCTGACCCGCGCAACCACCCGATCCGCCTGCGCTGGCAATGCAGGAAGAAGGGCCAAAAGCAGGCCCGCAAGAACAACTGCGATTTTCTTCAACTTCAAGACCCCCGTTCAACCTATTGTTTGAAATGCCCCCAAGGCCAATTCAGTCGGTCGCAGCAAGAGATTCGAGTCAAGCGGATTCTTGCCGATTGAGGAGATGAATCCAAATTTTACGCTTTGCGCATCAACCCTCTTGCCAAATTCCGCATGAGGTGGGACTAGATCGCCCATGACAGAGCATCACGAAAAAAGACTCGCCCTTATCACCGGGGCTTCGCGCGGGTTGGGGGCAGCACTTGCCGAAACCCTGTCCACACAGGGCTGGCACGTTGTCGCCGTCGGGCGCACCCTTGGTGCGCTGGAAGAACTGGATGACCGCATTCAGGCCAAGGGTGGCAGTGCCACGCTTGCGACGATGGACATCACCAAGGATGACGCCATGCGCCATCTGTGCCGGGATATCCACGACCGTTGGGGCCGTGTCGATCTTTGGGCGCATACGGCAATCCATGCGCCGCCAATGTCACCTGCCGATCACATAGCCCTGAAAGACTGGGACAAATGCGTTGCGATCAACATGCGCGCGACAGGCTTTCTGATCCCGATGGTTGCGCCGCTCCTTCTGGCAGCGCCCCAGCGTGCGACCGCCCTGTTTGTTGACGACCCGGCCAGCACGCAGAAATTCATGGGCGCTTATGGTGCGTCAAAATCGGCACAAATGGCACTTGCCCGCGCATGGGCCGCAGAATGCGTAAAGACTGGGCCGCGCGTTCTGGTAGAGGCTTGCGCCCCGATGCCGACAGCCACACGCGCAAGGTTCTTCCCCGGTGAGGACCGAAGCAAATTGACCCCCTGCATGACAGAGGCAGAGCGGCTTGTGGCGCTGATATAGAGTTGCGATCAGGCAACGATTGTGCGCGAAAGCGCCTTGTGCTGCGTCCGAAGGCTCTTTTCCGGCACGCGGACACAAAAGCAGTGTCAGAGGCCGATTCTGAACTCTGAGATCAGAGAGCGCACGACTTCGCGCAGGGCTTCGTCGCCATCCGCCCCATCCTCCTGCGCGCGTGCATACACCGCACGTTGTCGTTCCGCGCTGGTGCCTTGTGCAACAATATCCTGAGCCGCGCGCAATTCATTGAGGCAATCCAGTACCATCGCATCGGTTTCCAGCAACTCGATCAATTCAGTGACCAGTTGCCCCATTGGAACAAGCGCGCCCTTGCCGATATCCAGCAACCCTTCGCGCGGACCATAGCGTTGTGCGCGCCAGCGGTTCTCTGCGATCAGGAACCTGTCATAGATACGCCAGCGCTGGTTGCGGCGGCGCAATTCCACCAGCATCCGCGTAATCGACTGGATCATTGCCGCGATCGTCAACGCATGCTCCATGATCGGCATCACATCGCAGATCCGCGCCTCCAGCGTCGGAAACCGGGCCGAGGGGCGAATGTCCCACCAGATCTTGGTGGTATCCTCGATCAGCCCGGCATTGATGATCATATCGACCGAGCGGCGATACTCTGCATGACTGACAAAATCCGGTGGCAGCCCTGTGCGGGGCAGATTGTCGAAAATCGTCAGTCTGTAGCTGTTCAGGCCCGTATCCTGACCGCCCCAGAACGGTGACGAGGTCGACAGCGCCAGAAAATGAGGCAGAAAATATGTCATCTGGCGCATGATATCGATGCGCAGGTCATCGTCAGGCAATCCGACATGAACATGTGTCCCACTGATCAGCATACGCCGCACAACACCTGCAAGATCGCGCGCCAGATCGTTATAGCGCTGCTTCTCGGTGTGTTTGCGGCTGTGCCAATCGGCAAACGGGTGGCAGGACACTGCAAGCGGGGCCATCCCATATTCGGCGGCGCAATCTGCGATAGTGCGCCGCAAATGTCCCAGATCAGTGCGGGCCTCTGCAATATTTGCACAGACACCAGTGCCGACCTCTATCTGGCAGGCCAGAAATTCCGGCGAGACTTTCTTGCCTAGCGCGGCTTCGCAATCTCGCATCAGCGCATCCGGCACATCGACCAGCGCGCAGGTCTGCATATCGACGAGTAGATACTCTTCTTCGATACCAAGTGTGTATTCGGGCGGATCATCTGACATGTATCAAGCGTATCGTGGATTTCACCTCTCGCAAGATATAATTGACGCGTCTTAAACTGCGGCCTAGCACTGTGGCATGACGATCCTGCATTCAAGATTACCGTTCGCACCCTGGACCACCCCTGCCGGACAGCGGCTGCCGGGTATCATGCCGCTGGACCGCGCCGAGTGGCTGATTTGCGATGAAGTCTATGCAGAACAAATGGCCGAAAGGGCAGTTCTTCTGGCGACGCGCGGCGCTGATGTTCTGGCAACACTGCCAGAAGCCGACACCGCAGCGCTGGAACTGCTGGATGAAGTCTTTCGCGACCTGCCAGCACTGGGGTTCGAGATTAGCGGCGATCATATCCAGCGCCCGGATGGCAAGGCCGTGACGCTCGACAAGACCCGCCCGCTCTGGACCATCGGACACTTGTTGCAAGCCGATTTCTGTTTGCTTCAAAAACCCGAAGGTGCCGCCGAGCATGTGCTGACAGGGTCAGTGCTGTGTTTTCCATCCAGTTGGACCCTGTCCGAGAAGTTGGGTAAACCCTTGATGCGCATACATGTGCCAGTTGACAGCTATGATGCGCAGATGGGCGCGCGGGTTCAGCGCATGTTCGATGCGATGCGCCCTGAACAGCCCCTCTGGCGCGCCAATGTCCTGCGCTATACCAACCCTGCCCTGTATCAGCCGCAGCCCGAATTCGCCCCCAAGGAAAAACGCGACGGCGGCGCCTATATCCGGTCCGAGCGGCAATGCCTGCTGAAATTGCCCAAGACCGGAGCGGTGGTATTCTCAATCCACACTGCGCAGGTCAGCCGCGACAGCCTGACCAACGAGCAACGCATCGCGCTGGAAAGAATCGAAGCCTCAGCGCAGGCTCTGGTCAGAGAGTAACATACGCTCGCGCTGGTCTGGCGTGATGACAGCACCGCGCAACTGCGCGGCACGCGCCTGCAATGCGGCGACCCGACCATCGGGCGCATCGGTCAAACGCGCTGTATTCGGTCCATCTTCAACCTGTGCCAGAATGGACGACAGCGGCAATAATTCCGGGCTGACACCCTGCATATCTGCCTGACGTGGCGGAAGATCACTTGGCACAAAGCAGGCTGCCAACACCAAAGGGGCAAGCCAGACCAAGCGTCTTGAATGCAAACGCCGATGAAACAAAATCTGATACATCGCATCCCCGACACCAGTTGAGCGCAAGATAGCGCGAGAGTTGCCACCGACGCAAGCGGGCTTGCGTCTGGACCTGTTTCGGGCGCAAATACGCCCCGATGGCGCGCAAGAAGAATTCCTCTGCTGATGTAACCGGCCCGCGGATACGCGCGGCTGCCTTGCGGCTTTTTGCGCGGCATGGCTATGCGGCCGTTTCCATGCGCCAGATCGCGTCCGAGGTCGGAGTGCAGGCGGGCACGTTGTATCTATACACTGCCGACAAGCAATCTTTGCTGTTTGATCTGATGCAGACCCATATGCAGGATTTGTTGTCAGAACTGGCGGCATTGCCAGAGGCGCAAACCCCGCTTGCAGAGTTGCAGCAGTTCACACGGTTTCACATCCGCTTTCACCGCGCGCGCAGTGATGCCGTGTTCATTGCCTATATGGAACTACGCAACCTGGAGCCCGGAAATTTCGATCAGATCGAAGCAATGCGCAGGCAGTATGAAGCCCATCTTGAAAGCATCCTTGCACGTGGCAAGGCAAAAGGGGTGTTTGATCTGCCAGACACAAAGCTTGCTGCCTTTGCCCTGATTGCAATGCTGACGGGCGTGAATACATGGTTTCGCGAAGGCGGGCGGCTAAGCCTAGACGCTGTGGAAGAAATATATTGGCAAATGGTCCTGAAGGCGGTCGGTGCGTGACGCAGAACGCCGATTTGCACGCCCAGATCATTACTTCATTAACGCTTATTCGCTAAAGAGTTGAAAAACGCGATATCATTGGCAAGGCAAATTGATATCATACGCTTGGGGTTGTGCAGACAGGTTACCCGCACAGCCCTGAAAAAGGGAGAAGAGACTATGCTGGACACCAAAGAGCCTGGCTTTCGCGAAAATGTAGATCTGATGTTCCGTCGCGCGGTATCGCATCTGGACCTGCCACCGGGACTTGCCGCGAAAATCCAGATCTGCAATTCGACTTACACGGTACGTTTCGGGGTCCGGCTGCGTGGCAAGATCGAGACATTTGTAGGCTATCGTTCTGTTCACTCGGAACATATGGAACCCGTCAAAGGCGGAATTCGCTACGCGCCGGAAGTCCACCAGAACGAGGTCGAGGCGCTGGCCGCACTGATGACCTATAAATGCGCGCTGGTTGAAACGCCCTTCGGCGGTGCCAAGGGCGGGCTATGCATCGACCCGCGCAATTACGAGGAACATGAGCTAGAGCAGATCACCCGTCGCTTTGCGTATGAACTTGCCAAGCGTGACCTGATCCATCCGGCGCAGAATGTGCCCGCCCCGGACATGGGCACCGGAGAGCGTGAGATGGCATGGATCGCCGACCAATATGCCCGGATGAACACAACCGACATCAACGCGCGCGCCTGCGTTACCGGCAAGCCGCTAAATTCCGGTGGGATCAAAGGACGTGTCGAGGCGACAGGCCGCGGCGTGCAATATGCGCTGCAAGAGTTTTTCCGCCATCCTGAAGATGTGGCCAAGACCGGCCTGACCGGCAGCCTTGCGGGCAAGCGCATCATTGTGCAGGGCCTTGGGAATGTGGGCTATCACGCAGCGAAGTTTCTGCGTGATGAAGATGACGCGATCATCACTGCGATCATCGAACGTGATGGTGCCATCAGCAACCCCAACGGGCTGGACCCGGACGCGCTGCGCGACTGGATTGCGCAGACTGGCGGGGTCAAAGGCTTTGAGGGGGGCGAATATGTCACCGATGGCGCCGCGATGCTTGAGGCCGATTGCGACATACTTATCCCGGCGGCGCTGGAAGGTGTGATCAACATCAACAATGCCGAGCGCATTGTCGCGCCACTTATCATCGAGGCGGCGAATGGTCCGATCACAGCGAATGCCGACGACATCCTGCGCGAGAAAGGCATTGTCATCATTCCCGATCTTTACGCAAATGCGGGCGGTGTGACCGTGTCCTATTTCGAATGGGTCAAGAACCTGAGCCATATCCGCTTTGGTCGGATGCAGCGGCGCAATGAAGAAGCCCATGCCATGACTTTGGTGCGCGAACTGGAGCGGCTATCTGCCGACAAGAATCTGGGTTGGGAATTGTCACCAAATTTCAAGCGCCGTTATCTTCAGGGCGCGGATGAGTTGCAACTCGTCCGCTCGGGGCTGGATGACACGATGCGCACGGCCTATCAGTCCATCTCAGAGGAATGGCACCGCCGGCCCGATGTGAAGGATTTGCGCACAGCCGCGTTCATTGTGGCGATCGAGCGTGTCGCGGCCAGTTACCGCGCCAAGGGGCTCTGATCTTGCAACTGATCCATGAGCGCCTGTACCCGCTGGCGCGCATGGGCTGAATCGCGGTCGCGCAACCCCAGCAGGTTGGACACAAGCCGCATCAGCCCATCCTCCTGCTCATGGCGCTTGCCATCGGCCAGTATGACCTGCCACAAATCACACAGGTATTCGGGCCGGTCTTCGTAAGCGATGGCATCCTTGATGGCGCGTGTCAGATGAACGCTGTCGCCTATCGCCGCCTCCAGCGCCTCTGCCTTGCTGCGCATTGCAGACACATCCCAAGGGCCAAGGCCAAACCGCCGCGATATTACACTGTCAATTGCAGCAATCTGCAACGGATTGTAATCGTCATTGGCGCGCGCGGCACGTACCAGTAGCGCGGCCAAGGCTATTTCTCCAGTCATCTCGGGTCGTGCGACCTGAGGTGATGCGGGCCCAAACAGGCCCTTGATCCAATTCAACGCTTTTTCAGTCATCCCGTTCATATAGACAACCGCGCTGGAAACCCAAACCCCGAAAGATCACACTTGCTTCAAGCTGAAACTGGGTGGCCTTCAATCTCTCCTGTTGCATCAGGTGTAAATGTCAGCGCCAAGCCGTTGATACAATGTCGTTTTCCTGTAGGCGCAGGCCCATCATCAAAGATATGCCCCTGATGCCCGCCACAATTGGCACAATGCACTTCGGTGCGGACCATGAAAAACAGGGTCCGGTCGATTTGCGTACCCACCGCGCCCTCGATTGCATCCCAGAAACTCGGCCAGCCTGTCCGGCTGTCATATTTCGTTTCTGACCGATACAGGGCATGACCACATCCTGCGCAATTATACGTGCCCGCGCGCGCCTCGTCCAACAAGGGCGAGCGTTCGCCCTTTAGTGTGTTGGAAAACGGCGCTTCGGTGGCGTGGTCGCGCAGAACCGCAAATTGCGCCGGAGTGAGCCGCTCGCGCCATTGCGCATCTGTCAAAGTAAACGGAAAGGTAGTGTCAGACGCACTCCCCCTTGATCCCATCAGGGCAAGTCCGGTTGCCAGCAGAAATGACCGTCGCTTCATCGTGTTATTCTTCTTTAACATGTTCTTGATACGGTCAAAGACCGGACTTGGTTTCAACAAATACCGCAACGCATCATCACCGCTTCAACAAGCCTCTGTGATCTGCCATTATACACGACATGAGTCTGCCCCCCGGTTTTCTGGATGAATTGCGTAGCCGAGTTTCGATCTCGTCCATTGTCGGGCGCAAGGTCACATGGGACATGCGCAAATCAAATCAGGCAAAGGGCGATTACTGGGCGCCCTGCCCGTTCCATCAGGAAAAATCCGCGTCCTTTCATGTCGATGATCGCAAAGGGTTTTATTACTGCTTTGGCTGCCATGCCAAAGGAGACACCCTGAATTTTCTTTGCGAAACCGAGAATATGGGCTTCATGGAAGCGGTCGAGGTCATGGCGAGAGAGGCGGGCATGACAATGCCAGCGCGCGACCCGCAAGCCGCAGCAAAGGCTGACCGATTGAGCGAATTGGCCGAGGTGATGGAAGGCGCGACCCGGTTCTTCAAAACGCAACTCAATTCCAGCGCCGCCATGACTGCGCGCGACTATTTGCGCGGGCGCGCACTGGATCAGAAAGCACTCGAGCGTTTCGAGATTGGTTTCGCCCCCGACACCCGGCATTCGCTTTGGGCGCATCTGACCGGCGCAGGGGTCAGCCCTGACAAGATTATCGAGGCAGGTCTTGCGATTGCACCAGATGACGGCGGCAAACCTTACGACCGGTTCCGCGGGCGCATCATCTTTCCGATCCGCGACACGCGCGGGCGCTGCATTGCCTTTGGCGGGCGTGCTATGGACCCGAACGCGCGCGCCAAATATCTGAACTCGCCTGAAACACCCCTGTTTGACAAGGGCCGCTCGCTGTACAATGCGGGGCCTGCGCGGGCGGCATCGGGCAAGGACATGCCCCTGATCGTCGCCGAAGGGTATATGGATGTGATCGCGCTGGTCGAGGCGGGGTTCGAAGCCGCCGTTGCGCCCTTGGGAACTGCGATAACCGAGGACCAATTGCGCATGATCTGGCGCATTTCCTCCGAACCCGTCATCGCGCTGGATGGCGATCAGGCCGGGTTGCGTGCAGGCTATCGCCTGATGGATCTGGCGCTGCCGCTGTTAAGCCCCGAGCAATCCTTGCGCTTCTGTCTGTTGCCCGAGAAGATGGACCCGGATGATGTGTTGCGCGCAGGTGGCACGGGCGCCATGCATAAGCTGATCAAAGGCGCGGTTCCTTTGGTCCAGCTTCTCTGGCAGCGCGAAACGGAAGGGCAGGTTTTTGACAGCCCCGAACGGCGCGCGGGTCTTGATAATCGGCTGCGCGCGGCCTTGGACAAGATCGGCAACAAAAGCCTGCGCGGCCATTACGCCGAAGAATTGCGCCGCCTGCAAAATGCGTTCTTCAAACCTCAACGCAGTCGCCAAGCCCAGTGGACCCCGAAAGGACGCGGCGCAGCCGGATTTACCGCCCCCCCGGCCCATGCGTTGCAGGCGACGCGCGCGACACTCTTGGCCAATGGCGAAGGGGCCGACATCGCAGAGCGGATGCGCGAGGAGATTATT
>SLAT01000251.1 GCA_007126715.1 Roseinatronobacter sp. | reverse complement strand
TGGGGACATGGATGATTGTGTAGTCTGGGTGGTCGGCTTGCCGAATATGGCCTTGGGCACAAAGCACGATCTTCTTGCACTCACGCATCGCCGCTTGCTTGCGCCTGTTGCGGCGTCCGCGCTCTATCAGGCTTTGAAGCAACAATGGCGCACAACGCGGGTTGCGCATCATTTGCGCCATCGCAGAGACACCGTCACGCGATTTCAGGGCTTCGACCAGATGAATGTATTTCAACTGTAATTCATGTTCCTTCACACGTTTTCCGACCGCCCTCCTAAGCGTTTCGCGCGTCTGTGGAAGCGTGTTTAGCAAGGCATGTTGAGCAGCAATCATCTTGCGCAGGCTTTGCTCGTCAAAGCGGTATGACACGGACCCCACGTGACGACGATAAAGATACATCGCATCCGGGATCAGGGCGAAGCGTGCATTTGCCAGCAGCATGCGCAGGTAAAGATCATGGTCCTCGTCAATGCGTAGCCCTTCATTATAGCGCAAATCACCCAAAGCCGCCTTGCGGATCAGGGGTTTCAAATATCCCAGATGAATGTTCCTGCACCCATTAAGATTGCCCGAAACAAGGGCAGTGGCGTCAATCTCTATGGGTTGGTTCAGGTGTAGATCCTGTAGCAGGGTTTTGTGGGATTGGCTGGCACCTTCGCCGAAATGGATCAGGTCATCGGCGACAAGATCGGCTTCCAGCGTGACGGCGCAATGCAGCAGACGCGACAGCCGTTCGGGGTGGATGATGTCATCGGCATCGACGATAGCGACCCAGTCACCCGTTGCCATGTTCAGCGCGCGGTTGCGCGCTGTGGCTGGCCCGCAAGCAGCACTTTCTGACTCGATCAGCCTGACCCGACGATCCCGCGCCATTGTGGCGCGGACGATAGCGCAGCTTTCGTCGCTAGAGCCATCGTCACTGACGATAAGTTCAAGGTTATGATGCGTTTGCTCAAGTACCGACCGGATGGCGCGAACAATGTGGGCCTCTCCGTTGAAATTGGCCATGATGACGGAGATCCGCTGGCGTTCCGCGCCAGTGTCGCGCGCAACTTCATCCTTCATTTTCGGGTCAGTCATGTGCTTTACCCTCCTTAAAGATCTGTTTTAATTTGTTTATTTCGTGACCAGACAGGCTGAATGCAGTCAGCAGATAAGCTGCGGCACCTGCGAAAATCTGAAACACCAACAGTGTTACCGGGCCGAGTTCTGACAGAAGCGTTGGTAGAAGCAGGATCACCCCGGCCATCGCCGCTGTGGCAATAAGCGGAACCACAAGCACATCGAGATATTGCGCTACCGAAACTCCGGTCAGTTTGCGGGCGATAATGAAACATCCGGGAATGACGGCTATATTCGCAGCGACAAGGCCCAGCATGACCGCCTCTAGCCCCTGTCCGACCAGCGTGATTATGGCGATTACAACAAGCGCGTAGCGCAACAATTCAAACGCAAACCACATATCTGCGCGCCCCAACCCGTTTGCCAGTGAGGAAACCGCAACCCTTAATCCGCCAAGGAACCCGATGACCGCAAATGCTTGCACTGCGGGTATGGCGGCCTGCCAATGACTGCCAAGCGCAAGCGGAACGGCACTTTCCGCCAGCAGGAACAGCCCGCCAAACAACGAAAAAGCCAACAGTGTCGAGACGCGCATCGCGTTTTGAAACGCCGGGACATGCTGGTCTGGGGTTGTCTGGATAGAGGCAAAGAAGACCGTGCAGACCGGATAAAGCGCTTTTGCACTAAGGCTGGACAGCAGATCGTTTAGTCGTTTCCCCAGAAAATAAAGCCCAAGCATTGCCGGCCCTGCCACAAGACCCAGAATAAGCTGATCAAGATTGATGACATGCAAGCTATGATTGCCCGACGAAAAGATACCAAACCGCCACAAGTCGCGCAGCGCATGTCTGCGCAATTGGAATTTTGGACGCCAGTTTGCAGCCCAGATCAGGATCACAAGCGATACAAGAGAGGTCACGACCGGCGCCATCGCCAGCGCCCACAGCCCGTAACCGTTCAGGGCCATCGCAACGCAAACAAGACCGCCAATACTGTTGCCGATGGCTGTGCGCGCGGCGATATACTTGAACTGCATCTCTCGGATGACCAGTGCCTGCGGAACGACCGCAGCGAGATCGAATACCAGTTTCAGCCCGATGAAGGGCAACAGAGCCGCAAGAATGGGCTGGCTGCTAAAGTCTGCGACTTTGCCTGACAGCACCACAATCATGGCATAGAGAACGACGCCAGACGCTATGCAAAGCCAGAATACAGTGTCCAGATGTTCTTCGCGTATCTGCGCGCGCTGGATAAGGGCCTCGCCAAAGGCGCTGGGCGCGGCGCAGCCGATGAAGGTAATCACAGAAATGGCCAGCGCAACTGTTCCGAATTCCTCCGGTCCAAGCAACCGCGAGGTAATGACGAACACCATCGCGGCGATCAGCACGGCTGACCCGGAATTCAACGCCGACCAGCCAAACCCGAAGATTGCCTTCTGGCCCCGCGCCTTTGAGGCCAATGCTCGTACTTCGCGCGTTTCGGAGACGCGGGTATCGGCTGTCGGGATCGAGGCTTGCGGGTTCATATTGCGGTTTGGCCTTTCGGTTGATGGACCCACGAAATGCCGGGTGTCTTTCGGGTTGCCACGTCAAAAGCGAACAGCATTTGCAAGGCACTAAACGTGATTCTTGCCATCATCCTGCGGTCCTGCTTTGGCTCAGGGTGGGGCGTGCTGAATCTGATCTATAGCGTTGTGTCACGGCTTGATTTCCCGTTCTTCGATGTCGACTCACGCATCTGGTGGCCGCGACTTGGAAGCACACAATCCGTGCCTGCGTGCCTTTGGGGGCGCTGCATTGGGTCAATAAGACCCCTTGCGCCCCATCACGACGGCCACGGTTTTCAAGATCACCCAGATATCAAGCCGCAACGACCAATGTGTAACGTAGTAACGATCCAGCGCGACGCGCCTCTCATAGGACAGGTCGCTTCTTCCGCTGACTTGCCACAACCCCGTCAGACCCGGCCGGCTGCGCAGATAGTGACGCCGCGAAAACCCGTATTTCTGTAATTCGACCGATTGAATGGGGCGCGGCCCGACAACACTCATGTCGCCGACAAGTATGTTGAAAAGCTGCGGCAACTCGTCGATGCTGGATTTGCGCAGAATTTGGCCCAAAGGGGTTACCCTTGGATCATTGCGAACCTTGCGAAATGTCTGCCATTCGCGCATCGCGGCCGAATTGCTGCTTAGATGACGTTGCAACTCTGCGTCAGAGTTTGGCTTCATGCTGCGGAATTTCAGGCAAGTGAAACTCTTGCCATTATAGCCGATGCGGGTGTGTCCGAAAAAAGCAGGGCCACCGTCAGACAGCCGGATCATCAGCGCCACGCCAATCATAAGCGGAGACAGGAAGATGAGCGCGCAAGATGCAAATACAAGATCGAACAATCGTTTGATACGTCCTCCGCATGGAGGGGTTTGAGGCATATGCAGACGAGAGCCAGAGTGAAAAACACTCACGGAATCTCTTCGCATGTCGATTTGCTCGTATCTCATGGTTTGCTATCCAATATTGCTCAAGAGCATTATGCGCTCTGACGAGATGCCACTGCATGCCCGTTAACCTTGTTTAGCAAAATCTCTTTAGTTTGAGAAAATGTAATTTTTCTCACGTAAACAGACTAAAGTGATGAAAAATCACAATTAATTAGGAATTCAAAAGTAAGAAATAGTTTGTTGCATGAATGGAAACGCCACTTTTTTGTCTGAATTTTGTCAATATCTTGAGAAGCATGGGGGATTCGGATGTGATTAAAAGAGAAAAATCCCATTTCTACTCTTCTTAAGGTAAAGTAACCCGATCTTGTCAAATTCTGAAGCGTTGCAGTGCATTTTCAGCGATCAGCGGCATGAATAAACATTCGATGCCATCTCCAAAAACCCTAAATACAACTTATAAGGTATTTATATTAATTAACTCGTCCTTAAATTGCATTTAACACTAGAAACTCTGATATTCTGACTTTAAAAATTTGGACTGGCTGACGAGTTTCGCAATTTGGCATTCACTTGTGCTGATGGTTCAACCACGACCATACACGCTGCGGGCTCAATGGCATGTCAACCATGCGCACGCCATTCTCCCACAGCGCATCAAGTGCCGCATTGGTCAGTGCCGCCAGCGCCCCGACAGTTCCTGCTTCGCCGCATCCTTTCATGCCCAGCGGATTCCCGGACGAAGGAACCGGAACGCTTTCGAACTTGATCATCGGGAAATCTTGGGCGCGGGGCATGGCGTAATCCATGAAACTGCCGCTTTGCAATTGGCCCTGTTCATCAAATAGGACCTCTTCCAGCACCGCCTGACCATATCCTTGCGCCACACCGCCATGCACCTGACCCTGCGCCAGTGCCGGGTTCATCAGATTGCCGAAATCATCGACCGCAAGGAAACGGTCAAGGCGCAGCGCGCCTGTCTCGGGGTCAATCTCCAGCTCGCATAGATGTGCACCATTGGGATAGGACCGCCCCGCCAGTTTGACCCGCCGTTCATGGCGCAGCAATTCTGTTGCGCCGCGCTTGCGCGCCAACTCTGCTGCTTCGATCAAGGTAAGGCGCTGGTTTGATCCAGGTGCGGAAAAGATGCCATCCTCGAAATTAACAGGCGCAGCGTCAATCTCGCCTTCCAGAAACAGGCTGAACGCTTCGATCATCTGTTCGACCATGCCATGCGTGGCAGTTGTCTGCACCGTGACCGAGCGTGACCCGCCCGTGCCGCCCCCCTTGGCAATCCGGTCACTGTCGCCCTGAACAATATCAATCAGATCTTCATCAAGGCCCGTCAAATCTGCCAGATACCGCGCATAGACAGTTTCGTGCCCCTGCCCGTTCGACTGGGTTCCGACATAGAGTGTGACCCGCCTCTGTGGCGTGAACTCGACTGTCGCGCCTTCGGTATCATCGCCCAGAATGGCCTCTATGTAATAGCTTAGACCAAGACCGCGCAACAGGCCGCGCGCTGCACTTTCGGCCTTGCGTGCCGCAAATCCTGCAACATCGCCAAGGTCTTTGGCACGGTCCAAGACGCGGGTGAAATCGCCCACATCATAGGTTTCGCCTGCTGGAGTCTGATAGGGAAAGCTGCCTGACGGGATGAAATTGCGTGCACGCAACTCAAAAGGGGACTGTCCCAATTCCCGCGCGGCCATGTCAATGGTCCGCTCGATCAGCGTTATCGCCTCTGGCCGTCCTGCGCCACGATAGGCGTCTACAGGTGTTGTGTTGGTGTAAATACCCTGCACATGCAAATGCGCGGCGGGAATGTCATAGACCCCGGTAAACACCTTGGAGAACAGTGCAGTCTGGATATTCTGACCGAATTGCGAATTGTAAGCGCCCAGATTGAACCGCGACTGCACGCGGTAGCCGATGATACGATGATCGGCGTCAAAGGCCATTTCGGCGGTGCTGGTCAGATCGCGTGCGCCATTATCTGACGCGATGGACTCCCCACGTTCCGCCACCCAACCGACAGAACAGCCCAAGGCCCGCGCGATGCCTGCAAGCGCCAGATGTTCCGGATAGACCATGACCTTCATGCCAAAGCCGCCGCCCACATCAGGGGTGGTGACATGCACCTGTTCCGGGTCTAGCGCCAATGTCTTGGCCAACTCGCGCTTCATGGTCCACACGCCTTGCCCGTTGAATGCGAAATGCAGGCGCGTTCCGTCCCATTCGGCCAATGCTGCGCGCGGTTCCAGACTGGCGGCGGTGACGCGGTTCTGACGCACGCTCAGACGGGTCACATGCGCAGCCCTCTCAAAGGCGGCCTGCGTCGCGGCGTCATCGCCCAGTTCCCAGTCAAGCGCGATGTTGTCGGGCGCCTCCGGGTGCAGGGTTGGACCGCCGGGTTCAAGGGCAAGCGTGACGGGCAGTTCCTCGAAATCCAGGTCTATGGCTTCAAGCGCTTCCATTGCCTGTGCTTGCGTCTCGGCGACGATCAGTGCGACAGGCTCTCCCACATGGCGCATAATGCCATCGGCAAGGACCGGACGTTTCGGGGACGCGCCCTTGCCCCCGCGCCGGTCCGGCAATGCCACGCCAAAAACAGAACCGTTTATGCCTGCTGCATCCAGATCGCGGGCCGTCCAGATTGCGCGCACCCCGGACATTTCCCGCGCTGCGCTGACATCTAGCGTCGTGATACGGGCGTGGGCAGCCGGCGCACGCAGGAACATGGCATGCAAAGACCCCGCTGGCAGGATATCAGCCAGATATTGGCCCTTGCCTGTAAGAAAGCGGATATCCTCGCGGCGTGTACCGCCTTGCGACTTGCCGAATGCCTTCAAAGCCTGTTCCCCCTGAATGTTATCTGTGTCACAGGATAGCGGTCCAGTGCATGGGGACAAGGGAAAGCGCTTGCCGCCAAAGACTATTTTGGCACGGTTGATGTTTGTACATGTCGCAATGCCGCCTGCATGACACGCGCTGTATCTGTCCATTGCGGCAGCCGCGCGCCAATCGCTGCACTTTGCGCGCCATATGACTGGCGCAGCGCATCATCTTGCAGCAGGCTTGACAGCGCCGTGGCGAATTTATCTGCGTTATCAGGGGGAACCAAGATACCGCTGCCCGGCGGGACGGTCTGCGGGACAGCCCCCACAGTGCAGGACAGGACAGGCAGCCCGTAAAGCTGCGCCTCGCTTAACACCATGCCATAGCCTTCATACCGTGTGGCCAGCGCAAAAACGCTGGCTTGCTGGTAAAGCTGGTCCAGTTCTTCGGGTGGTATGACCCCGGTGAAGCGGACGCGCGCCTCCAGACCCAAGCGCGCGCGTTGGTGCAAAAGCCTGTCCTGCACTGCGGCGTCATGCACCATTCCGACAATCGCGGCCTGCCAGTCCAGATGCGCCACGCGTGCCAAAGCATCCAACAGAACGTCATGCCCTTTGCGTTCGCAGATAATGCCCACTGACAGGATAAGCGGCGGGTCGGCTTTGGCTATCGCGCGCATAGCGGGGCGGTCGAAGCCCGGAAGCGCGATTGAAATATCAGCCTGCTGCACGCCAAAATCCTGCACCAGAATTTCGCGCGTATGGGGTGAGGGGACAACCACATGCGCGGCATGGCGCAGATTGGCCGCCTCGCGCGCCAACAGTTCGGCAGCGCGGTCGGGGGCCAGCCCCGCTTCCAGCCCCAACGGGTGATGCAGCATCGCAACGACAGGGCGGCTTTGTGCGGCCAGAACAGCAGTGTCCATTGCCCCAAAAACCAGCCCGTCCAGAATAAGCGGCATATCCTGTGGCAAGGCCGCAAGCTTTTCGACCAAGTCGCGCTCGGCCTCGGGTGTTGGATTGGGCCAAGAGGTCATAAGTTCGATATGGCGGGTGGGCTGGCCCAGCGCATTCAGACTCTCCAACATGCGCCTTTCATAGATATATCCACCTGTCCGGGTCTGGATATCGCCGGGAATGGCGAAAGCGGCCTCTGGTCGCATGGGACTGTTCCTTCAGCTTCGTAATTGTTCGGGGGCCACGCGGGCCAGCACGGCACGCTCTATCATGCTGACCAGCCCATAGCCGATACAGGCGCCCAGCGTGACCACTACAATGGCGGACCATAGAAGATTGTAATCCGAGGTCGAGGCCGTCAGCGCCATAAGCGCCCCCAGCCCGCGCCCGGTTGCCAGCCATTCGGCAACGGTTATTGCCAGTATCGCGGCTGGTACCGACAGGCGCGCAGCCGCGAAGAAAGCTGGTAGCATCGCCGGTATCTGTGCGTGCCATAGCCGCGCGACAGGGTTGGTTGCATATAGGCGCATCACATCCAAAACTTGCCCCGGAGCTTGGCGCAACCCTTGCAGGCAGGCCACCAGCGCCGGAAAAAAGGTCATCACGGCGACAATCGTGATCGTCCCTGCCGCGCCGCGCCCCAGTGCCAGAACAATAAGTGGCGCGGTGGTCACAATCGGCACCGAGCGTAGCGCAATCGCGACAGGCAGCACCCCACTGCCCAGTGTCGGCGCTAGGGTCAGCAACAGCGCCCCTACAGCACCCAACGCCAATCCAGCTAGATAGCCCGGTATCAGGTGTTCCAGACTGGCAGAAGTCGCGGCCCAAAGCGCGGCGCGGTTTGTCGGTGCATTGGGAGCGGTGACCAGATAGCGCCAGACATCATCCGGCCGCTTTGCGAAAAAGCGGTTGAGCGAGAATATTTCCATCAAAGCCCACCACAGCGCAATGACCAGCGCCGCCGTCAGCGCGACAAGCAGAACAAGGCGAAGTCCACGGATCATTACGGATTGTTCGGACGGATCAGGGGCTACTGCCATAAGCATCTCTGGCCGTGCAGAGGCATTCGCTTTCGTAATCCGGCCAATCGCACCATAGGCCAGCATCGACACGGCCGCCGCAATCAGGGCAATCGCCCATGTGGCCTCTACGTCCAGCCCGCGCATGGCGCGGAGCGCCAGAACGCCC
>SLAT01000139.1 GCA_007126715.1 Roseinatronobacter sp. | reverse complement strand
GCCAGCGATGACCGAACGCAGGTTTCCTGTGGCTGCCAGCACCAGCAGCCGCCCGGAACAGCCGCGTGCCAACACCATGCCAACCCCGAACATCAGCCCGCCAATCACCGCACCGGACCACGACCCCGGCACCGCCATCATCCGCGCATCAGTCACACGGAAAAGCCCAAGCGCCTGCGCCCCTTGAACCCAGACCACAGCCGTCGAGAAGGTCAAAAGCCAGATTGCCAGCCTTGGTCCCATCTGACCGCGCGCAAACTCCACTGTTGCAGCACGCAGGCAAAAGCGCGAGCGTTGCGCCGCGATGCCGAACACAAGCCCGACCACAAGCCCCATCAGGGCCTCGATATTGCCTTCGCCGAACTGGTCGATAATGTCATAAAGGTCCATAGCCGCACCTCTGCACGCAGCGTCACTGATGGCAGCTTATGACACGCGCAGTGGAAACATGGCCTTGATCTGGATCATCCGGGCCCAGGCGACCGGAACAGGCGTTGGATCAGATGAATGGCTTCACGCACACGCTCATCTGCCAGCGAATAGAAAATCTGGTTCCCCTCGCGCCGCGTCGAAACCAGCTTCTCGTGACGCAATCGTGCAAGCTGCTGGCTGACTGCCGCCTGACGCGACATGATAAGCCGTTCCAACTCTGCTACCGAATGGTCGCGTTCGCACAGGTAATACAGCATCAGCAGCCGGCCATCATGGCCCATCGCCTTCAAGAATTCCGATGCCTCGCGGGCTTCGGCCTGTAATTCTTCCTGAGATAAATCCATCGTAGAACGCGCCTGTCGGCGCTTCACTGCCATTTCACCCCCAATTGGCAGATCCTGTTCGCGGTTTTGTCCGTCCGGCATGCGTGAACTTTCAGTCGCACAAGTCTGCGCTCAGGCGTTGAGCCTTTCATTCACTTTGCAGTTTAGCACATGCATTTCGCAAAAGGTAGCGGTCTGCGTCAGGTTACTGCAAGAGGCTTGCCTGAGCAGTTGAGATCATATCGCTGATATAGGGCCAGAAGAAATCTTCACCGGGAAATCCGGTCAGTCGCTCTATCTCTGCGCCATCTGGCCCAATGAGAATGAAGGTTGGCGTCACAAAGGGACGCGAAGCAAGCGTCACACCTTCAGGAAGCTCCCCTCGAAGCTCCATATGCACCAGTGGCGCCGCAAGCCCTTCGGCCGTTTTTTCATATACCGGCGCAATATCGCGGTTGAAAACACGGCAGTAATAACACCCGGCCTGTTCGACCATAAGCAATCGCAATTCCTGCCCCTGCGCCGCTGCCCCGCCAAAGACGGACAGCATCATGCCAAGCACCAAGGCTTTCTGCACAGCAGCGTAAAGAAGGGATTGACGCGTGATATTAAACATATGAACAAAGTAATATGTCGATCTCTGGATGGCAACCACAAGATGTCTTTGCGCGGCATAAGACAAGCAAGGTGTACAACAAATGTTTGATATCAGCTTTGGCGGAGCAGCTTTGGCGGGGCTATTGTCTTTCTTGTCCCCCTGCATCCTGCCGATCGTCCCGTTCTATCTGTGTTACATGGCAGGCTTGTCCATGTCGGAATTGCGCGACGAACAGGGTCTTGCCCCGGGCGCGCAAAAGCGGCTTGTGCTGGCGTCGATCGCTTTTGCGCTTGGAGTGACGACAATCTTCATGATGCTTGGCATGGGCGCTACGGCTCTTGGTCAGACATTCATCGCCTATCGTGACATTTTGAAATGGGTCGCGGCAGCAATTCTTTTTGTCTTCGGGTTGCACTTTCTGGGCGTGTTCCGAATTTCGCTGCTGTATCGCGAAGCGCGCATTGAAACCTCTGCTGCGCCCAAATCAATCATCGGATCTTATGTCATGGGGCTGGCATTCGGCTTTGGCTGGACACCTTGTGTTGGCCCTGCACTGGCCGCAATTCTGATGATCGCATCAGGTATGGGGAATATCTGGGAAGGCGCGGCACTTCTGGCGGTATATGGGTTGGCAATGACCCTGCCCTTCGTAATCGCCGCCCTGTTTGCGCGCCCTTTCCTGAACTGGGTCAGCCGCCACCGCAGCAAGCTGGCGCATGTCGAGAAGGTCATGGGCGCGATGCTGGTGGTGTTCGCCGTGCTGATCGCAACGGATTCCATAGCGTATATCGCCGAAGGCATGCTGGAAATTTTTCCGTGGTTCGCCAACATCGGCTGATCACATCAAAACGGGGAGGAGGATGTCATGGGAATACGCAAACTGATCATCACGGGGCTGACAGGGGTGTTTCTTGCAGTAACGGCGCAGGCGACACCTGTGGGCGAAGATGGACTGCACAAACCCGACTGGCTGGTCGAGACATTCCGCGACATGCGCGATGATCTCGAAGATGCACAGGCACAAGGCAAACGGCTATTGCTGATGTTCGAACAGCGCGGGTGCATCTATTGCACGCGGATGCATGAAAACGTGTATCCCGACCCTGAAATCACGCGCATGTTGACCGAGGATTTCATGGTCGTACAGATCAACCTATTCGGGAATATTCCGGTTACCGATTTTGACGGAACGACCCTGGACGAGCGCGACATGGCGCGACGCTGGGGTGTCGTTTTCACACCTACGCTGGTTTTCGCGCCCGAAACCGTGCCCGAATCGGGCACGATGCGCGATGCAGCGGTCATGACCATGCCCGGCGCGTTTGAGCGCGGCACCACCCGGTTGATGCTGCAATGGGTGCTGGAAAAAGGCTATGAGGGCGAAGAACACTTTCAGCATTACGTCGCCCGGATGCTTCAAGCGCGCTCTGACTGATCTGGAAAACATATAAATTTCAATACTATGCCCGATAGAATGGGCATAGTTTTCCACGTCAGAGAATATTCACACAAAACAATATGCAAAAAAACGAATTTTCATTTGCAGCATTGGTATACTGTGGTCTATTGTCGCAGCACGGTGAGCTTGGGAGAGCGCATCACCGTGTAACCGTCTGGGAGGGCTTTCATGACAAGACGATCACTTTCCGCAGCCTTTGCCGCCACGGCAGTGATTTGGGGCGGAGCAACCTATGCCGATATCTCACCGGCAGATATCACCTGGGAAGATGAAGTTGCTATTTCTGTATCTTTGACCGGCACCCCCGGCGATCCAGAAGCCGGGGCACTGGCATTCTCAAGCCGTTCAATCGGCAACTGTCTGTCCTGTCACATGAATTCAGACATGCCACAGCATGACTTTCATGGCGATATCGGCCCACCCGTCGATGGTGCTGGGGCGCGCTGGACCGAAGCGGAATTGCGCGGCATTGTCGCAGATGCCAAGCGGATGTTCCCGGAAAGCATGATGCCCACATTTTACAATGACAACCCAGACGATTATATTCGCCCTGGCGAGGCATATACCGCCCGCGCCCATAATCCAGAAACCTTTTCCACGCTTCTGACGGCCCAGCAGGTCGAGGATGTCGTGGCCTATCTGATGACGTTGACCGACTGGTAACAACGTCGCACCAAGACGGGACAGTTCCCCGAAACACCAACCACGAGAGGATTTATCAATGCTGACAAGACGCGATACCATGGCAATGGGCCTAGGCGTAGCAGCTGTCGCAATGGTTCCGGGCGCGGCAATCGCCTCGGCTGTTGACGACGCAATTGCCGCATTCACCGGCGGCGCATCCGTTACGGATGGCGGGGTTACGATCGACGCACCGGAAATCGCCGAGAATGGCAATACCGTCCCGATCGCAGTCGATGCGCCGGGCGCAACCGAAATTCTGCTTCTTGCAGCAGGCAACCCCACCCCCGGCGTTGCCAAATTCGGCTTTGGCGAAGGAGCGGCATCTTCACGCGCAGCCACGCGCATCCGTCTGGGTGGCACCCAAGACGTGGTCGCAATCGCAAAGATGGCAGATGGCAGCTATGCCCGCGGCGCAGTTGAAGTGAAGGTCACAATCGGCGGTTGCGGCGGCTAAAGCCTTGCCACGCCCGCCTTTCCAACTCTTTACAAGGAGAATATCACATGTCTGACGTCAGACCCCGCATCCGCCTTCCACGCTCTGCCAATGCTGGCGACGTGATCGAAGTGAAAACCCTTATCAGCCACAACATGGAAACCGGCTTGCGCCGCGATGGATCGGGCAACGCAATCCCGCGCCAGATCATCAACCGTTTTACCTGCGAATATGCTGGTAAGCTGGTCGTTGATGTGACGATGGAGCCTGCCATTTCGGCCAACCCGTACATGGAATTCGATGTCCAGGTCGACGAGTCGGCAGACTTTGTCTTCACTTGGTATGACGATGACGGCTCGGTCTATTCCGAGACGCAGAGTTTCGAAGTCAGTTGATACGATAGGTCACAGCCAGTCTGGGAGGAGACACGCATGAAGACCATGACCAAGCTTTGGGCCACTGCGGCCATTTGCGGAGCTGTGCTAAGTGGCAGAGCCTTCGCAGACCCGCATCCCGATGCTGAATTGATTATCGAGGGTGAGTTGCACATCGCAACTCGTGCAGAGCCGCCTGAGCATCTGGGTGGCGTTTTGCCCGAGATATATTCCGGCTGGCTGTTCCGCACGGATGAAACCCGTGAGTTGCAGATGGACGATTTCGACAACCCCGGCATGCTTTTTGCCGAGCGCGGTGAAGACCGCTGGGAGTTGGCAGAAGGCACAGCGAACCAATCCTGCGCCGATTGTCACGGGACTGTCGACTCGCTCGCGGGCGTGCGCGCTGTCATGCCAAAGGTGAATGAAAACGGCGAGTTGTGGTCCTTGCAGAACTACATCAACAATTGCCGCACCGAACGCATGGGCGCAGATGCCTGGGGTTGGAACAGCGAGCCGATGAAAGACGTCACCTCGCTGATCTCGTTGCAATCGCGCGGGATGCCTGTCGCTGTAAAGATTGATGGCGAAGCGGCTGAGTTCTGGGAAAAGGGGCGTGAAATGTACTACACGCGCTTTGGCCAATTGGAACTGTCCTGTGCAAATTGCCACGAAGACAACTGGGGCCGGATGATCCGTGCGGATCACCTTTCACAGGGTATGTCGAACGGCTTTCCGACATACCGTCTGAAGAACGCAAGCATCGTACCGCTGCATCAGCGTTTCCGTGGCTGTATTCGTGATACGCGCGGCGAATCCTTTGCCGAAGGATCGCAGGAGTTCCGCGAGTTGGAACTCTATGTGGCCTCTCGCGGTCTGGGACTGCCCATCGAGGGTGTTTCGGTTCGTCAATAACTGAGCAAGGGCGCAAGCAACAGCTTGCGCCCTACCCGGCCTGAGAACCTACTCGGCTCAACAATATTCATACTTTCGCAGATTGGCATGTGGCGACATCCTCCCCGCCATGTGTGAAACCATCCACAGGAGTAGCTCACATGATATCCCGGCGCGAATTTCTACAAGCGTCCATCGCAGCCTCGGCGCTTTACGGCATATCGGGGTTCGGCAACTGGTCGAAACTCTCTGCGCAGCAGGCGCTGACGCAGGATGACCTGCTGCGTTTTGACACGTTCGGGAATGTGTCGCTGATCCATATCACCGATATTCATGCCCATCTCAAACCGATCTGGTTCCGCGAACCTGAATGGAATATCGGCGTGGGCGAGGTGACGGGCAAGCCACCACATGTGGTTGGCAAAGACTTCATCGAGATGTTCAACCTTACACCCGGGTCGCCCGAAGCCTATGCGCTGACCTATGTAGATTTCGAGGCGCTGGGGCGCACTTATGGCCGCATGGGCGGCATGGACCGCGTAGCCACTGTCGTGAATGCAATCCGCGCGGACCGTCCCGATGCGCTGTTGCTGGATGGCGGCGACACATGGCATGGCTCCATGACCAGCTTCCTGACCAAAGGGCAGGATGTGGTCAATGTGATGAATGCCCTAGGCGTCGAAGCTATGACGAGCCACTGGGAATGGACCTTGGGTCAGGACCGCGTGCGCGATATCGTGGCTGACTTGCCCTTCCCTTTCCTTGGCCAGAACATTTTCGACAATGAATGGAATGAACCCTCTGAGGAATTCGAACCCTACACATGGTTCGAACGCGGTGGCGTGAAGATCGCCGTCATCGGCCAGGCCTTCCCCTATATGCCGATCGCCAATCCGGGCTGGAAATTCCCTGATTTCAGCTTTGGCATTCGCGAAAGCCGCATGCAGGAAATGGTCGATGAAGTGCGCGCACAAGGGGCCGAATTGGTTGTGGTGCTGTCGCATAACGGATTTGACGTGGACCGCCAGATGGCCAGCCGCGTCTCTGGCATTGATGTTGTGCTGACAGGCCACACGCATGACGCGCTGCCAGAACCTGTGATCGTGGGCGAAACGCTTCTGATCGCATCGGGCAGCCACGGCAAGTTTATCACGCGCCTTGATCTGGATGTGCGCGACGGGCGCATGATGGGTTTCCGCCACAAGCTGATCCCGATTTTCTCGGATGTCATCACCCCTGACCCAGAGATGGCCGCCCTAATCGACAACGAGCGCGCGCCCTTCAAGGAGCAGCTTGAAGAGGTGATCGGCCATACCGACTCGTTGCTTTACCGTCGCGGTAATTTCAACGGCACATGGGACGACCTGATCTGCGAAGCCATCATGGAAGAGCGCGACACAGAGATTGCCATGTCACCAGGTGTGCGCTGGGGTGCCAGCCTGCTGCCGGGCGATGCGATCACCCGCGAGGATATCCATTCGGTCACCTCGATGACCTATGGCGAATGCTACCGGACAGAAATGACAGGCGAGTTCCTGAAAGTCGTGCTGGAAGATGTGGCCGATAACATCTTCAACCCTGACCCCTATTTCCAGCAGGGCGGCGACATGGTCCGCATTGGCGGGCTTGGCTACCGGGTTGATGTATCTGCCCCTGTGAACCAGCGTATCTCTGACATGACCCTACTGTCTACCGGCGAAGCAATAGACCCGGAGCGCAGCTATGTTGTCGGCGGCTGGGCTTCTGTGAACCCCGAAACCGAAGGCCCCCAGATCTGGGATGTCGTCGAAAACCATATCCGCAAGATTGGCCGTGTGGCACTGGAACCGAACACATCGGTTCAGGTCGCAGGGCTTTGAGATCAACGAAGGGCGGGTCCGTTGTCCCAAGCTCGAAACCAGAGGAACCGACGTCATGACTGACACGAGAGATGACGCCCCGAAGACACCAGGCAGCGGCCCCTCCCGCCGCGATTTCCTGCGCACCGCAGGTCTGGCAGCCGGGGGCGCCGTGGTCGGGGCCGGAGCGAATGCCGCAAGCCCCGACCCGCTTATTACCGAAGTACAACCCTATGCCTCTTTCCTTGGCGAGGGTGTTGATGCCACGCCCTATGGCATGCCGATCCATTTTGAGGATCACGTCGTGCGCCGCAATGTGGAATGGCTGACGGCAGACCCGATCAGTTCGATCAACTTCACGCCGATCCACGCGCTGGATGGCACGATCACCCCGCAGGGCTGTGCATTCGAGCGGCACCATTCCGGCGCCATCGAGATGAGCAAGGACGAATACCGTCTGATGATCACAGGGCTGGTTGAACGCCCGCTGGTCTTCACCTTTGGCGACCTGATGCGCCTGCCGCGCGTGACGCGCGTGCATTTCTGCGAATGCGCGGCCAATAGCGGCATGGAATGGGGCGGCGCGCAGCTTAACGGCGCGCAGTTCACGCATGGCATGATCCATAACATGGAATACACGGGCGTCACGTTGCGCACGCTTCTGGATGAAGCGGGCGTCAAGCCCGAAGGAAGCTGGATCTATGTCGAAGGGCATGACGCGTCATCAAATGGCCGCTCCATCCCGATGGAAAAGGCACTTGATGACTGCATGATCGCATTCTCTGCAAATGGCGAGGCGCTGCGCATGGAGCATGGCTATCCGGTGCGGCTGGTTGTGCCGGGCTGGGAAGGCAATCTATGGGTCAAATGGCTGCGCCGTATTGGTGTGATGGATGGCCCTGTTGAGAGCCGCGAGGAAACCTCGAAATACACCGACCTGATGCCCGACGGGCGTGCGCGCAAATGGACATGGGCAATGCACGCGAAATCGGTCGTCACCTCGCCCTCGCCTCAAATGCCAATCGGGCATGGACCGGGGCCAATGGTCATTACCGGGTTGGCATGGTCGGGCCTTGGCAAGATCGCACGGGTCGATGTCTCACTTGACGGTGGCGTAAACTGGCAGACCGCGCGTCTGGGCACAGAGCCGGGAGACAAGGCGGTGACACGCTTCTATCTGGACCATGAATGGGACGGCCAGCCGATGTATCTGCAATCGCGCGCGATTGACGAAACCGGATATGTCCAGCCCACAAAAGAACAGTTGCGCGCCATTCGCGGACTGAATTCCATCTACCACAACAACGGCATCCAGACCTGGTATGTCAACGAGAGCGGAGAGGCCGAAAATGTCGAAGTGTCGTAAACTCATCACCACGACGGCACTGATTACAGTGTTTGGTGCCGTCCCCGCACTTGCCGATACCTTGGGAATTGGGCGTCTTGCCCT
>SLAT01000267.1 GCA_007126715.1 Roseinatronobacter sp. | reverse complement strand
CCGGTCTTGAGGGGGCTGGCACGATTGTGGCGGTGGGTGCCGGGGTGTCGCGTTGGAAGATCGGTGACAAGGTCTGCGCACTGTTCCCCGGTGGTGCCTATGCGGAATATGCGCTGACAGATGCGGGGCAGGTGTTACCTGTTCCCGGGGGAATGGAGTTGCGCGAGGCGGCCTGTCTACCAGAGACGTTTTTTACGGTCTGGTCAAATGTCTTCATGCGTGGGGGCCTGAAGGCGGGGGAGCGGTTCTTGGTGCATGGCGGCTCATCTGGCATCGGGACGACAGCGATCCAGCTGGCACATGTCCTTGGTGCGCGGGTCTTTACAACGGCAGGCTCTGAGGAGAAATGCGCGGCCTGTCTGCGGCTGGGAGCAGAGCGCGCGATCAATTACCGCGATGCCGATTTCGTCAAGATCCTGCAAGAAGAAGGTGGGGCAAACCTGATCCTTGACATGGTCGGGGGGGATTACCTGCCCCGCAACCTCAAGGCCTTGGCCGAGGATGGGCGGCTGGTGCAGATCGCCTTTCTGCAAGGGCCGAAAGTGGCGGTGAATTTTGCCCCGCTGATGATGCGCCGCCTGACGATCACGGGATCGACCCTGCGGCCGCAATCCGATGCTGCAAAGGCAGCGATTGCCGTGCAGTTGGAGCGAGAGGTCTGGCCATTGCTTTCAGCCGGCAGATTGGCGCCCGTCATGGACAGTGAATTCTCCTTGAAGGACGTATCGCTTGCCCATGCTCGGATGGAAAGCTCGGCCCATATTGGAAAGATCGTTCTGCGGATCGCTGACTGAGGGCGTAGTTTCTGGGTGAAATGGCGTCATCGCAGGGTAGATTGTGGTTGATTTGATCAAATTTATCACAAGTTGCGTGATGCGGGCTTGCCAAACCCTGATGTTTTCTTGTCGAATGCGAGTCACAACAACGCTGAGTCAAGGGCCGCGCCCCGCGCGATGAGAGCCAGACTCTTCAATAGGGAGACGAAAATGTCAGATACACGCAAACCAAACACCAAAATGGCGCTATTCGCCACAAGCGCGGCTGTTGTCCTACAGGCGGGCTTTGCTTCGGCAGAGACTGTCAATGTGTTCAACTGGTCCGACTACATCACCGACGAGGTGCTTCAGCAGTTTACGGAAGAAACCGGAATTACGGTTAATTACGATGTCTATGACAGCAACGATACCCTGGAGGCACGGCTTCTGGCAGGATCATCCGGGTTCGATGTCGTAGTACCGACAGCCACATTCCTGCAACGCCAGATCGCGGCGGGCGTCTATCAGCCGCTGAACCGTGACTTGCTGCCTAATCTGGAGAATATGGACCCGGAGTTGATGTTGGCAGCGGCCAGCCACGACCCCGATAATGCCCATGCGACAATCTATATGTGGGGCACCACCGGCATCGGCTATAATATCGACATGGTGGCCGAGCGTCTGGGAGAGGATTTTGAGGTCGATACCTGGGCAATGATCTTCGACCCGGAAATTGCATCGCAACTTGCTGATTGCGGGATTTCATGGCTGGACTCGCCTGCTGACATGTTCCCGGCAGCGTTTTCCTGGATGGGGCTGGACCCGCAATCAACGAATGCGGATGATTTCGAGGCAGCGACCGAAATGATGTTGGCTGCGCGCGAGCACGTGCGCTATTTCCATTCGTCGCAGTATATCTCTGACCTTGCCAATGGTGAGACATGCGTGGCGGTCGGCTGGTCGGGTGATGTGCTGCAAGCCGCAGACCGTGCCGAAGCGGCAGGGCAGGGGGTCAATGTCTGGTATGCGATCCCGCGCGAGGGTGCGATGCAGTGGTTTGACATGATGGGCATTCCCGCCGATGCGCCAAACCCCGAAAATGCACATGCTTTCATAGATTTCATCATGCGCCCCGAGATCAGCGCGGCGATCACGAATTATGTATGGTTCCCCAATGCCAATGCCGCGTCTTGGGAGTTGGTCGATGAAGAAATCTTCACCGACCCTGCAATTTTCCCGACACCGGAAGTGACGGAAACCCTGTTTACCGGGGTGACCTATGACAGCCGTACCGACCGGACGGCCACGCGGTTGTGGACACGAGTCCGCACCGGGCAGTAAGAGCAGCTTGCCCCTGCCCGATTCGCGGGCGGGGCATTTTTCCTCTAGTCCAAGGTGGGGCGATGTCTCAGCCAGCAATTGCCGCGGATACGAAACCTTGGCGACGCGAAGGCGTGCAGCCCTTTATATCCGTACGCGGTGTCACAAAACGCTTTGATGATTTCACCGCCGTTTCGGATGTCGATCTCGATATATATAGAAGCGAGCTGTTTTGCCTGCTAGGGGAGTCCGGCTGCGGAAAATCCACCTTGTTGCGCATGTTGGCGGGATTCGAGCAGCCAACCAGCGGCTCGATCACCATTGATGGCGAAGACATGGCCCGTGTGCCGCCCGACCGCCGCCCGACAAACATGATGTTTCAATCCTATGCGCTGTTTCCGCATATGACGGTCGAAAAGAATGTCGCATATGGGTTGCTGCGCGAGGGGCTGAAGAAATCTGCGGCCTATGAACGGGCGGCTGAGATGCTGCGCATGGTCAAGCTGGAGAAACTCGCGCGGCGGAAGCCTGACCAACTGTCTGGCGGGCAGCGCCAGCGTGTGGCCCTCGCGCGTGCGCTGGTCAAGCGGCCCAAGCTGTTGCTTCTGGATGAACCCCTTGGCGCGCTGGACAAGAAGCTGCGCGAGGAAACGCAGTTTGAATTGATAAAGATTCAGGAAACGCTGGGGGTCACATTCATCGTCGTGACCCATGATCAGGATGAAGCGATGACGCTGGCCACGCGGATCGGGGTGATGAAAGATGGCAAGATCGAACAGATCGGAGAGCCGCGCGAGATTTACGAGACGCCGAATTCGCGCTTTGTCGCCGATTTCATAGGGTCTGTGAATTTGTTTGAGGGCAAGGTGGATGCGGTTGCCCCGGATATGATGCGCATTGAAACTTTTGAACTGGGCGCGGTGCTATTGCCGCCGCAATCCGGGCTGACCCGGGGGCAGCAGGTCTGGGGTGCGGTGCGCCCGGAACGGTTTGCCTTGTCGCGCAGCAAGCCGGAGAACACGCCCAACACGTGGCAAGGTGTGGTCGAGGAGATGGGGTATATCGGGCATATGTCGCAATATCGGATCAGACTGTCCAATGGTGTCTTGATCCGTGCCAGCCAGTCCAACCGCTTGCGTGACGAAGACCCGATTTCATGGGATGAGAAAGTCTGGATTTCGGTTCAGCCTTCGGCATTCCGGGTGCTGACCCGATGAGCGCGGGCAATGCGCTGACCCGCTCTGCGCCGTGGCGCGGCACCGCATGGCTCGTGGGAAAGCTTGGGATCAGCGGGCGCACCTTGGTGATCGCCATCCCTATGCTGTGGTTGGGTGTCTTCTTCCTTGCGCCGTTTTTTGTATTGGGGCGTATTTCGCTGGCCGAAGCATTGATTGCCCGCCCCCCATATACACCGCTGTTTGAACGCGGGCCTGACGGGTCCTTGCAGATCATCGCCAGTCTGGAGAATTATCGCTTCCTTATGACCGATGCGCTCTATCGCAATGCGTATCTGTCCTCGATCCGGGTGGCGCTTGTCTCGACGATATTTGCGCTGCTGATCGGCTATCCGATTGCCTATTACATCGCGCGCGCGCCAGAACCGAAACGCTCTATCCTGTTGTTGATGGTCATCTTGCCGTTCTGGACCAGCTTCCTTTTGCGGGTCTATGCGTGGATGGGGTTTCTACGCTCGAACGGTGTAATAAATAACACGCTGATATCGCTTGGCATTATCGATGCTCCATTGCGCATGATGCAGACCGATTTCGCGGTTTATATCGGGATCGTCTATACTTACCTGCCTTTCATGATCCTGCCACTATATGCCAACCTGACCAAACTGGATGGTGCATTGCTGGAAGCGGCAAGCGATCTGGGGGCGTCGCCCTTTGTCACTTTTTTCACGGTCACGCTGCCCTTGTCCCTGCCCGGTATCGTCGCGGGGTCCATGCTGGTGTTCATTCCGGCGATTGGTGAATATGTCATTCCCGCACTTCTGGGCGGGCCTGATACGCTGATGATCGGCCGTGTGCTGTGGGACGAGTTCTTTTCCAGCCGTGACTGGCCTGTGGCCTCGGCGGTGGCGATTGTCATGCTGGTGCTGGTGGTCGCGCCGATCATGTGGTTGCAATCCGTGCAGAACCGACGGGAGGATGGCTGATGCGTGGCTGGTTCCTGCCGCTGGCGGTCGCTTTTGGATTCATCTTTCTATACGCGCCCATTATCTCGCTTGTCGTGTTTTCCTTCAATGAAAGTCGTCTTGTCACAGTCTGGGGCGGGTTTTCGACACGGTGGTATGGCGAGTTGCTCCGCGACCGCCAGATACTTGGATCAGCATGGATCAGCCTTCAGGTGGCGTTTGCAAGCGCGACTCTTGCAACGGTGGTTGGCACGCTTGGCGCATTCGTGCTGACACGGTTCAGCAGTTTCACGGGGCGATTGTTGCTGACGGGCATGATCACCGCACCGCTTGTCATGCCAGAGGTGATTACAGGCCTGTCACTGTTGTTGCTGTTTGTCTCGATGGAACTGACCCTTGGCTGGCCTGCGGGACGCGGGCTGACCACGATCATCATCGCGCATACGACCTTTTGTTCGGCATTTGTGGCAGTCATCGCGCAGTCACGGCTGCGGAGCATGGACGAGTCGCTGGAAGAAGCCGCGCGCGATCTGGGCGCAGGGCCAGTGCGCGTATTTTTTGATGTGACCTTGCCTGTCATAGCACCTGCATTGGTCGCAGGTTGGCTTTTGGCTTTTACTCTGTCGCTGGATGATCTGGTGATCGCAAGTTTCGTGTCCGGCCCCGGCGCCTCAACCCTGCCAATGGTGATCTTCTCCAAGGTACGGCTTGGTGTCAGCCCTGATATCAATGCGCTGGCGACGATCATAATCGGCTTTGTGCTGGTTGCCGTGCTGATTGCGGGATGGCTGATGCGGCGTGCCTTGCGTAAGGGAGGTTAACTTATATCTGATAATAAGTTTTGCTGATGCCAATTATCAGTAAAAGCAACTTAACCTGATGATGCTTTCCTGTTAGAACCATTCCAGAAATCCACAGATGGAGGGAATCATGGACGGTTCTGATAAAGCGGGCAAATGCCCCGTAATGCACGGCGGACAAACCAATACGGGCAACGCGGTAATGGATTGGTGGCCCAAGGCGCTTAACTTCGACATTCTGCATCAGCACGATACCAAGGTGAACCCGCTGACCGGCTTTAGCTATCGTGAAGAGGTCAAGAAGCTGGATGTGGAGGCGCTGAAGGCAGATGTCCACGCGCTTCTGACTGACAGCCAAGACTGGTGGCCCGCAGATTGGGGACATTACGGCGGCTTGATGATCCGCATGTCATGGCATGCTGCCGGAACCTACCGCGTGCAGGATGGACGTGGCGGTGCAGGCACCGGCAACCATCGTTTTGCACCGCTGAATTCCTGGCCGGATAACGCCAATCTGGACAAGGCGCGCCGCCTGTTGTGGCCGATCAAGAAGAAATACGGCAACCAGATCAGCTGGGCCGATCTTATGGTTCTGGCGGGCACGATTGCCTATGAAAACATGGGCCTGAAAACCTTTGGCTTTGCCTTTGGCCGCGAAGATATCTGGCATCCCGAAAAAGATGTCTACTGGGGCTCCGAGAAAGAATGGCTTGCCCCGTCGGACGAGCGGTATGACAATGTCGGCGACGCCTCGACAATGGAAAACCCGCTATCGGCAGTTCAGATGGGCCTGATCTATGTGAACCCAGAAGGTGTGAACGGCCAGCCTGACCCGCTAAAAACCGCTGCTCATGTGCGCGAGACTTTTGCACGCATGGCGATGAATGATGAAGAAACCGTTGCGCTGACTGCGGGCGGGCACACTGTCGGCAAAAGCCACGGCAATGGCCGCGCGGAAAATCTTGGGCCGGCACCAGAAGGTGCGGCGCTGGAAGAAGCGGGTATGGGCTGGATGAACCACAAAACCCGCGCAGTGGGCCGTGATACGGTGACTTCCGGGATCGAGGGCGCCTGGACAACAGAGCCGACGAAATGGGATATGGGCTATTTCAAGCTGCTGTTCGGGTATGAATGGGAATTGAAGAAATCCCCGGCAGGCGCATGGCAGTGGGAACCCATCAACATCAAGGAAGAAGACAAGCCGGTTGACGTGGAAGACCCGTCAATCCGTCTGAACCCGATCATGACCGATGCAGACATGGCCATGAAGTTGGACCCGGCTTACCGCGCCATCTGCGAAAAGTTCATGGCCGATCCGGCCGCGTTCGACGACGCTTTTGCCCGTGCATGGTTCAAGCTGACCCATCGCGACATGGGCCCGCAGGAACGCTATATCGGCCCTGATGCGCCGAAGGAGATCCTGATCTGGCAAGACCCTGTTCCCGCAGGCAATGCCGGTTACGATGTTGCTGCTGTAAAGGCCAAGATCGATGCCGCAGGGCTGTCGGTGGCCGACATGGTTGCGACCGCTTGGGACAGCGCACGCACTTTCCGCCAGTCCGATTATCGCGGTGGCGCAAATGGTGCGCGTATCCGTCTGGCACCGCAAAAGGACTGGGCCGGAAACGAGCCTGATCGTCTGCAAAAGGTGCTTTCGGTGCTGGAGCCAATCGCCGCGGAATCCGGTGCATCAATCGCTGATGTGATTGTTCTGGCTGGTAATCTGGGTGTCGAGAAAGCTGCGAAAGCTGCTGGATACGATATTGAAGTTCCCTTTGCACCCGGTCGCGGTGACGCCACGGATGAGATGACCGATGCCGACAGCTTCAAGTGGCTGGAACCCGTAGCCGATGGGTTCCGCAACTGGATGATGAAGGATTACGTTGTTTCAGCCGAAGAACTGATGCTTGACCGCGCGCAACTGATGGGTCTGACTGGCCCTGAAATGACCGTGCTTTTAGGCGGTATGCGGGTCATGGGTACAAACCACGGCGGCACAAGCCACGGTGTCTTTACTGACCGTGTTGGCGCCCTGACGACCGATTTCTTTGTCCACCTGACGGATATGGCATGGAAATGGGAACCCAAGGGACCGAACCTGTATGAGATTCAGGATCGCAAGACAGGCCAGGCAAAATGGACAGCGACACGCGCTGATCTGGTCTTTGGCTCCAACTCGATCCTGCGCGCTTATGCAGAGGTTTATGCACAAGACGATGCGGGCGAGAAATTCGTGCAGGATTTCGTCGCAGCATGGGTCAAGGTGATGAACGCGGATCGCTACGATCTGGCATAAGTGCCTGTCAAGATAACGACAGCGGCGCGCCTATCAGGCGCGCCGTTTTCATTTCGCCGGTGCACCTTGCGCATAGGCGGGCATACACTCTGCCACTATTTCCCTGTGAGGGCCTTTTGCCTGGACCGGATGCTGCGCCTTGCCTCACGAATGGCAGCGAATTCGCTTTTCACAGTATTTCTGCTGCGGTGCCATAGAACAACAGGCGCTGCGAGCCATTCCATCCACCAGATCTTTCGTGTCAGAGCGCATGTCTCACTCCAGATACCACTCTCGGCATTTGCGAAATAGGCATCCAGAAACACCTCTCCTGCATCTGGCAACTGTTGCTTCCACACTGAAATTGAATGCAACAGCAACAAGACATCGCGCGCCATGTCGTATTGAGTTGCCTGTAATTTCGCGCCTGCTTCCAGATCCAGAAATGTCAGGCGGTGCCCGTCCCAGCAAATATCACGCATGACCGGGCGACCATGTGCCAGCCCCAAGCGGTGCAATGCCGCCAGTACCTGCCCGACAAGCTGCATCAAATGCTTGGCTGGGGCCCCTTTTTTTATGGCCTTTATGACCAGTGACCCGTGATCCGCCATAACGATACAACGATCATCCTGAGCTAGGATTTCTGGCACAGCGGCACCTCGCGCGTGGAACTCTTTCAGAAGCGCGCTTTCGCGGTGCAAAGCCTGTTCCGGGTTGCCTTTGAAAAACTTCAACCAGAGGGTCTCGTGGGTTTCGGGCTTCTTTGCAAAATACCATTTCCCATCCATCTCGAAGCGCAGCAGGCGCGCGTTATCATTGGCATGAGCCCTAGAGAGAAGCGCGCGCGAAAATTCCGTGTCTGGGGGGGTGTTTATCTGCATGCGCTTCTCTTAAACATATCGGAATTCGTGTCAATTCTCGGTGGTTCGCCTGTGGAGGCATTCGCTGATGCAGCAGGGGCGTGATCAGGTTAAATGGCGTCATGAATATCACTCTGACAGATTTCGTGATGATTTGCGTTGCTGGCGGTGTTGGCAGCATGGCGCGGGCAGGGCTTGCGGCGGCTTTGACCCGAATTTGGCATCCGGCAGGGGCGATTTTTGCGATTAATGCGTTGGGCAGTTTCCTGATCGGGGTCGCGCTAGGCATTTCCCTGTCAAGCATGGCCCCCTTCAACGCAACGCAGGCACCAATCGGGTTTACATTTTTTGCTGTTGGCCTGCTGGGCGGATTTACGACCGTATCGACTTTTGCATTGCAAATTCGTGCATTGTGGCGAGAGGGCAAGCAAGTTGAAGCGGGTGGTGTGGCACTGGGTTCGGTGCTGCTTTGTCCTTTGCTCGCGCTGATCGGATTTGCGCTTGTTCCACTCATACAGGGAGGGGGCTGATGCAGGCGGCAACAGTCAATCTTCTTGCCGTGGGCCTCGGGGGCGCTTTGGGCACCGGGTCACGCATTCTGCTAAGCCTTGCCGCGTTGCGGCTGTGGGATGACTATGCGTTCATAGGCACGCTGGCCGCGAATGTTCTGGGGGCCGCGCTGATCGGGTATCTGGCGACACGCGACATGACAGCGCGTGCGAAAGCTATGTGGATGACCGGATTTTGCGGCGGTTTCACCACATTTTCGTTGTTTTCACTCGAAATTCTGGTGCTGTTCGAGAGAAGCTCCATGCTGATGCTCGGCTATGGCGCGGTCTCGTTGGTGCTGTGGATGCTGGGTGTCTGGGGCGGGTGGCGTTTGGGTCAGGCCAGCGCCAGCCCGTAGGAGCCGCCAATTTGCAAACGATCCCCAATGACCGGTTTGAGGGCTTTGCGGAGGGTGGATGAAAGCACATAGCCGCGCAGCGTCGGGCCGCGGTGCGGCGATCCAAGGTTCAATCTGTAGCGCTTTATGCTGGCCAAATCCATGCAAAATCATATATTTGCGCAGGCGGCAGCCCAATCGCCGTGCCGTGGGTGCGGCCCGGCGATGCGCGGCGGCCTTCGGCCTTTGCTCCGCGCAGGCGCTAGTTGAACGACAGAAATGTCCCGCATAGCTGCCCTTGTCCCTTTTGGCGGCAACTTGTGTCAGTGGCAGCACATTCTTGCCTGTGTTACAGGTTGAAATTACACGTGACCCTTGCGGCTCTTGCGACTATGCCGGTATCTGCGCCAAGAATAGTGCGAAATTTACAGGCAGGACACGCAATTTCATGATGGTTTCACTTGTCATTCTGGCGGCCGGGCAGGGCAGTCGCATGCAATCCGACTTGCCCAAGGTGCTGCATCCGCTGGGGGCGGTGCCGCTTGTCCTTCATGCCATGCGGGCAGGGCGCGCGCTGGACCCGGAGCGTGTGGTTGTGGTGGTCGGGCATGGCGGTGATGCGGTTGCGCAAGTCGTCACCGCCGAGGACGAGGCCGCGATTGTTGTGCGGCAAGACACCCAGCTTGGCACCGCGCATGCAGTGGGTCATGCGCGCGATGCGCTGGCGCGACTGTCGGGCGACGTGGTGGTGCTATATGGCGACACGCCCTTTATCCGTTCAGAGACGTTAGAGGCGATGATTGCGGCGCGCAAAACACATGACATTGTCGTTCTGGGTTTTGAAGCGGCTGATCCGGGCCGTTACGGTCGGCTGATCGTGGAAGGTGACACTCTGACCCGGATCGTCGAGTTCAAGGACGCGACCGAAGCTGAGCGCGCCATCACCCTTTGCAATAGCGGCGTGATCTGCGCGGATCGCGCAGCCCTGTTCGACCTGATCGCACAGGTGGGCAACGACAACGCCGCAGGCGAGTATTACCTGACCGACATCGTGGCGTTGGCCGCGACACAAGGATTGTCCGCGGGCGTTGTGACCTGCCCCGAGGCCGAGACGATGGGCATCAACACCCGCAGCGAACTGGCACAAGCCGAGGCCGTGTTTCAGGCGCATGCGCGGGCGCAGGCGTTGGAGAATGGTGTCACTCTCTTTGCGCCCGAGACGGTTTATTTCGCGCAAGACACCTTTATCGGGCGCGGTGCGGTGGTGGAACAATTCGTCGTATTCGGGCCGGATGTCACGGTGGAGAGCGGTGCCACGATCCGCGCCTTCAGTCATCTGGAGGGCGCACATGTCAGCCGTGGCGCCGTGGTTGGCCCTTATGCCCGCCTGCGCCCCGGTGCGGAACTGGCAGAGGATGTGCGCGTCGGCAATTTTGTCGAGATCAAGAATGCCGAACTCGGCGAGGGGGCAAAGGTCAATCACCTCTCCTATGTGGGGGATGCAACTATTGGTGCGCGGGCCAATCTTGGGGCCGGGACAGTGACCTGCAATTATGACGGGGTGTTCAAGCACCGCACGGACATAGGCGAGGGGGCGTTCATCGGTTCTTCCACCATGCTGGTGGCGCCAGTGCGTGTGGGTGCCGATGCACTGACCGGTTCCGGCTCTGTTATCACATCGGATGTGCCGGACGGGGCCTTGGCGCTGGGACGTGCGCGCCAGGATACGAAACCAGGCTTGGGCAAACGACTGATGGACAGGTTGCGCGCGGCCAAGGCCGCGAAAGCGAAAGGCTAGGGCGAATGTGTGGAATTGTAGGTGTTCTGGGTGATCACGAAGTCTCTCCGCTGATTCTCGACGCGCTGAAACGGCTTGAATATCGCGGTTATGACAGCGCCGGTATCGCCACTGTCAATCATGGCAAGCTGGATCGACGCCGCGCGGTTGGCAAGCTGATCAACCTGTCCGATACGCTTGTTCATCACCCTTTGCCCGGTCGTGTGGGCATCGGGCATACGCGCTGGGCCACGCATGGCGGGCCAAGTGTCGCCAACGCTCACCCCCACCGCGCAGGGCGTGTGGCTGTGGTGCATAACGGCATTATCGAGAATTTTCGCGCACTGCGTGAAGAGTTGACCTTGCAGGGTGCGGAATTCAGCAGCGAAACCGACACTGAAACCATCGTGCAGCTGACCAGCCTTTATCTGGATCAGGGCATGACCCCGGTGCAGGCCGCGCGCGCCACCCTCAGACGGCTGGAGGGCGCATTCGCGCTTGCTTTTCTGTTTGATGGGGAAGAAGACCTGATCATCTGCGCGCGGCGTGGCTCTCCTCTATGCATCGGGCATGGCGCGGGAGAGATGTATCTCGGCTCGGACGCGATTGCGCTGGCAGAGATGACTGACAGCATCACCTATCTGGAAGAAGGGGACTGGGCGATCCTGTCACGTGCGGGCGCTCAGATATTCGATGCCGAGGATCAGCAGACATCCCGCCCGATGACGCGCATCAATGTCGATACCGCGCGCGTGGACAAGGCGGGCCACCGGCATTTCATGGCAAAGGAAATGGCCGAGCAGCCCGCGGTTCTGAAAGCAGCGATGGAGTCGTATTCCGGGCCGCAAGCAGACGGTATCGACCTGCCCGACAGCATTGATTTCGCCAAGGCCGACCGGCTGATCATGGTTGCATGTGGCACGGCCTTCTATGCCTGTCAGGTAGCGAAATACTGGTTCGAGAAATACGCAGGTCTGGCGGTCGAACTCGATATCGCGTCAGAGTTCCGCTACCGTGATCCGGTGCTTGGCCCGTCAAATCTTGCCTTGTTCGTCAGCCAATCGGGCGAAACAGCAGATACATTGGCCGCCCTTCGTCATGCGCGCCCGCATGTTGCGCAAGTGCTGTCTGTGGTCAATGTGCCCACATCGTCGATCGCGCGCGAAAGCGATGTGGCGCTGCCGATCCATGCAGGGCCGGAAATCGGTGTTGCCTCGACCAAAGCGTTCACGGCGCAATTGCAGGTCCTGGCGATGCTCGCCCTCAAGGCAGGGCTTGATCGCGGTTTCCTGAGTGCCGAGGCATTCGCGGCGCGGCTTGCGGAGTTGCGCTTGTTGCCCGGCTTTGTCGCGCAGGCACTGGACCGAGAGGAGGAGATACGCCGCATGTCCGAAGCCTTGGCGCAGGCGCGGGATGTGCTGTTTCTGGGGCGGGGGGTTATGTACCCTCTTGCGCTTGAAGGCGCGCTGAAACTGAAAGAAATCAGCTACATACATGCCGAAGCATATGCTGCGGGCGAATTGAAGCACGGCCCAATCGCCTTGATCGACACTGATCTGCCCGTGATCGTCTTTGCGCCCTATGATGCGCTGTTCGACAAGACTGTATCGAACATGCAAGAAGTCATGGCGCGACAGGGCAAGGTGTTGCTCATCTCGGATGCGCAGGGTTTGGCGGAGGCGGGCGAAGTTCCCTTCAGGCTGCAAATGCCCTCTGTCCCGGACTTCATCGCGCCGATTGTCTATGCCGTGCCCGCGCAACTGATCGCCTATCATACCGCGCTGCATAGGGGCACGGATGTGGACCAGCCGCGCAATCTGGCGAAATCGGTGACAGTGGAATGACAACATCTCAGGACCTGATCGCTGCGCTGAGCGCAATGGGCGACAGCACCAAAGCCGCCGAGATGGCTGCTTATCACAAGACTGACCGGGAATTTCTGGGTGTGCCTGCCGCTGCACTGGATGAGTTGGCGCGTGGTTTGCGCGCCGATCTGGATTTGCCCACGCGCTGCGCATTGGCGCAAGAGTTGTGGCAAGGCAGGGTGCATGAGGGGTGCGTTCTGGCCGCAAAATTGCTGACGCAGGCGCGCATCCGGCCAGACGATACGCCAGTATGGACGATGATTGCCGAGTGGGCGCAGGGTTTTGACAGTTGGGCGCTGGCCGATGCGGCCTCTATTGCCGGGGCGAAGCGATTGCAGGCCATGCCTGCGCGGCTGGATGAGGTTGAAGGCTGGACACACAGCGAAAATATGTGGACCCGCCGGGCCGCTTTGGTGATGACCCTTCCTTGGGCGCGTCTGCCACACCCGAAACCCGATGATCTGGTCGTGCGCGAGCGCGTGCTGGCTTGGGCAGAAGGCTATGTGCCCGACCGCGACCGCTTTACACAGAAAGCCATTGGATGGTGGCTGCGCGAGTTGTCGCGCCGCGACCCTGACCGCGTTGTGCAGTTTCTTGAAGGGCCGGGCGCTTCCCTGACCAAAGGTGCCAAGACCGAGGCCATGCGCCTGATTGCGGCGCAATAGCGCTTAGGCTTTCAGGACAGCCAGCGCTTCAGCCAGATCCAGCTTGCCATCATACAGCGCACGCCCCGAGATTGCGCCGTCCAGTTTTGCGCCACAATCGCGCAGCGCAATCAGGTCTTCCAGCCGTGATACCCCGCCAGAGGCGATGACCGGAATCGACACGGCGCGTGCCAGCGCTGCCGTTGCGTCCACATTCGGCCCCTGCATCGCACCGTCGCGGTTGATATCGGTATAGATGATCGCGGCGACCCCCGCATCTTCGAACTGGCGCGCCAGATCAATGACATTCACATCGGTTTCTTCGGCCCAACCCTTGGTGGCCACACGTCCGTCGCGGGCATCAATGCCCACGGCGACCTGACCGGGAAAAGCTGCTGCCGCCTCACGCACCAGCGCGGGGTTCTCTACCGCGACGGTTCCAAGGATCACACGCTGCAAGCCGCGCTTCAGCCAGCCCTCAATCGTGGCCATATCGCGGATACCACCACCAAGCTGGCAGGGGATCGTGACGGCATCCAGAATGGCCTCGACGGCCTGTGCATTCACAGGCGTTCCGGCAAATGCGCCGTTCAGATCGACCAGATGCAACCATTCTGCTCCTTGCTGCGCAAAAGCGCGGCCTTGCGCGGCGGGGTTGTCGTTGAACACCGTCGCCTGAGCCATTTCACCTTTATACAGGCGTACACATTGCCCGTCTTTCAGGTCGATTGCAGGGTAGAGGATCATGAGCGTTACCTTGTTTGCCGCGATAAGATGTCTCTTATCGTGGTGCGACAGGCAGGAAAACCGCATTCTCTCAGGATTTATCCGCTTTCTTGCGTCGAAGGCAGATCGTTCAGATCTTACCGCCTTGAATAACCCGCAAGGCAGGCCGTTTGGGCGCATTCGGTGCAGGCAATTCTGAAGTCAGTTGCAACGGGGTGGCCAGATCGAAGCGGCGCGGCAATTGCCCGATGGCACCTTGCCGTTCCAGCACGCCCATAACACGCGTTATTCTTCCTGCCGGGTCGGCAAGTGGCAACAGTGCCAGTGTCGCCGTCATCTCGGGCTGGCCCATGCGCCCCGCTGACTTGAGCGACAAGGTCACACGCGCGCCCAATGCTACTTGCGACAGCGCCTCGGACAGTTGGCCGCGGGCCTCGCTCATGAACAATGCGGCTACTGGCATGCCGCGCATATCCATGCCCTGCAAATCCTCTATCTGATGTCCGCAAATGCGCATCTTTGCCACACGCGGAGTTATCATTTCCGCCAGAAAGACATGCGGGAGCGCTGGGCCAAGCGCGGCAGCATCGATTGCGCTGCGTTCTGGAATTTCACCATGCTCGCGCAGGCTGGACCAATAGGCACAGACGCGCGAAATCATGGAATAGGTGCCAAGCCCGTCTTGTGGCACTGTTCCCGAATTTGGCAAATGCTCAGTCATTAAATCACCCTTTTCGTCTTGCGCCTTCATGGTCGCGGTATGGCTTGGCTTGGTTGACGGATTGCGCCGCAAGTTTTACTTATCGCAGGCGCAAGCTCTCTTAATAGTGCCTTAATACCTCAAATTTTGTTCTTATTCTGCGTAAAACTGCGCAATTGGTTAAAGGTGGCTTTCGCTGATTTCGGGTTTTGGAAAGGAACAGCATGCATTCTATGACGGGCTATGCTGGCGGGGCTGTATCAAGGGCTTTGGATACTGAAATCGTTGAATGGGAATGGGACCTGCGCGCGGTCAATGGGCGCGGTCTGGATTTCAGGCTGCGTTTGCCAGATGGTCTTGGACGGCTGGAGAAGCCCTTGCGCGACAAACTGTCGGCGCGGGTGGCGCGGGGCAATGTCACGCTTGGGTTGCGTCTTCGACTAACGCAGGGGCAGGCGGGGGCCAGAATCGATTCTTCCGTTCTTGCCGATGTCTTGGCGGCTCTGGATCAGGTGCAGGCCTCCGCTCAGGCAAAGGGTGTCTTGTTGCAGGCCCCGACGGCACTGGACCTGTTGGGATGGCGCGGAGTTCTGGCACAGGGGCCCGATCTGGCCGCGATGGATACTGATACGCTTGATGCGCTATTGCTTACCGATTTCGACACTGTGCTTGACGCCTTCATGGCCATGCGGCAGCGCGAGGGGCAGGCGCTGGCAGAAATTCTTTCAGCGCAACTCGATGAGATCGCGCGTCTGACGCAAGCTGCGCGCGCTTTGCTGGACCAGCGCGCGACCGACATCGCCGCACATTTCCGCAAAGCATTGGCGCAAGTTCAGGAGCAGTCACGCAGCGACCCCGCCCGCATCGAACAGGAACTGGCGCTTCTGGCCGTCAAGGCTGATCTGGCCGAGGAACTTGACCGTCTGGAGGCGCATTGCGCGGCAGGGCGCGCGCTGGTGCAGGCAGAGGAACCCGTCGGTCGGAAACTGGATTTTCTGACACAGGAATTCAACCGCGAAGCCAACACCCTGTGTTCCAAAGCCCAGCATCTGGAGATGACGCGCATCGGGCTTGACCTCAAGGCCGTGATCGACCAGATGCGCGAACAGGTTCAGAATGTGGAGTAGGACTATGGCCCGGCGCGGTTTGCTGATCATCCTCTCATCCCCTTCGGGCGCGGGCAAATCCACGCTTGCGCGTCGGCTTATGGAATGGGACCCGACGATTCGGTTCTCTGTTTCCGCAACCACCCGTGCCCCGCGCGAAGGCGAAGTGGATGGCCGCGAGTATTTTTTCACCCTGCGCGAGGATTTCGAGGATATGATTGCGCAGGGCGAGATGCTGGAACATGCCGAAGTTTTCGGAAATTTCTACGGCTCGCCCAAAGCGCCCGTGGACGCCGCCCTGCGAGAGGGGCGCGACATGTTGTTCGATATCGACTGGCAGGGCGGGCAACAGGTGCGCAATTCGACACTGGGCAAGGATGTCGTCTCTATCTTTGTGCTGCCCCCCTCGATTGCTGAACTTGATGCGCGGCTGCGAATGCGCGGACAAGACAGCGACGATGTGATTGATGCGCGTATGCGCAAATCACGCGATGAGATCAGCCATTGGGCAGAATACGACTATGTGCTGATCAATGACGATCTGGATGCGACCGAGGCCGCGTTGCGCGGGATTGTGGAATCAGAGAGGTTGCGGCGTGAACGTCAGACCGGGCTGAATGAATTTGTCCGCGGGTTGAACCGCGAATTCAACGCACGCCCGGCGCATAGCTGAAAGCGGCCTTAACGGCTACCACGTCGCGTGGCGGCGCTCTGTGGTCGGATCTGCGCTTGCACTGCGCCGCACGCTGGGACAGCCTGACACCCAAAGCAAGGGTGCAAAATGACCGATACACTACCGACACAAAAGGCAAAGCTGCGCCAGCGCATGGCAGAGGCGCGCGGGCAGGCATTCAACGCATCCGGGGCAAAGGACCGCATGCAAAACGCGAATGCGCAGCTGACCCGCTGGCTAGAGGCGTATTTTGCAGGCGCGCTTGGGCAGGTAGTTTTGTCTGGCTATATGCCGATGCGCAGCGAGATTGACCCCATCCCAGCAATTTCCGCTCATCCCGGCCCGGTGTGTGTTCCGGTGATTGTCGCAAAGGCGCAGCCGCTGGAATTTCACCGATGGACCCCGGACGCAGAGATGGTCGAAGGGCAGTTCAAGGCGCGCATTCCGATCGCGCGCGATATGATCACACCGCAGGTGTTGATTGTGCCCCTGCTTGCCTTTGACAGGGCTGGTTACCGGCTAGGATATGGCGGCGGTTTTTATGACCGCACCTTGCAGGGTTTGCGGGCGCGCGGCCCGGTTCTGGCCGTCGGGTTCGCCTTTGACGAACAGCAGGTCGCGCTTGTCCCGCGCGATGCGACCGATCAGCCGCTGGATGCCATTGTCACCCCGTCCAATGTGATTGAACCCGACTAGGGGTCACTCGGCCCCGACTGCGCGGCTGAGGGGGCGTTCCGGCTGATCTTCTGTGGGGTCCATGACCGGGGTGAGCGGAAACTCTTCCTCGGGCAGCCCTTCACGCGAGAGAAGCACCGCAACTGGCCGCGCCGAGGGGATATGCGAACACACGATCATCACGGCGACCATGAAGGGCACCGCCAGGAACATGCCGGGAATTCCCCAGACCGCCCCCCAAAAGGCCAGCGAAATGATGATCCCGAAGGATGACAGGCGCAAGGTCTTGCCCATCAGCATGGGGTCGATGACATTGCCCAGCATGAACTGCGTCATGCCTGCGATCACAAAAATAAGCACGGCGGTCTGGGGTTCGGGAACCTGAATATACGCAACCAATGTCACGATCAGCGTTGCGATTATGGAACCGACCGAGGGGATGAAGTTCAGTACGAATGTCAGCAGCCCCATAGCCGCTGCAAATTGCAGGTTGAACACGCTGAGCAACAGAAAGATTGCAAAGCCCGTCACAGAAGAGATCAGCGTCTTGACCAGAAGATAGCGGTTTACCCGCCGGATGATCGACCCGATAATCGCACTGACACGGCGTGCCTGTGCTTCATCCGCCATCAGCTTTTCCAGCTTGGTTCCGAACCAGACCCTTTCGGCAAAAAGAAACCCCACAAACAGAATGATCAAAACGACCTGCGACAGGATGGTTCCCGCCTGACCGGCAGCAGAGCGCAAATAGCCCGAAATCTCGATGCTGCGCACGGTCTGCAACACGGATTGCTCTACATCCTCGCCCATCCAGCTGAACATCTGGGCAATCGCGCGCTGGGCGTCATCGGTATAGGACAGGGTTGTGCTTAGAACGGTGTTCAACTGCGATATCACAAGCCCTGCCATTGTCAGCAGACTGGAGGCGATCAGAAAGACCGCAGCGATCGAGGCGACCCAGTTCGCAATGCGAAAAGGGCCAATGCGCAATTGAGAGATAGAGTTGATTGCGTCAGAGGTCAGCGAGAACAGAATGATCGCAATTGCCAGCGCGATGAGGATGAACTTGGCTTGCACCAGCAGGAACAACACCACCGCAAAGGCGATAATCCCCATCAGCCATGTCTGTAGACGGAACTTCTCCGTGAAAGTCAGACGCGCAACAGCGCTGAGTGGTGCGGATCTGTTCTCTTCAACCATGGCGCTTTTGATCTCGTGATTGCTCAAGCATACATAATACTATGGTCCGCAGCACCTGTCCGCACAAGTCCATGCGCGGCATTTTGAAGGGTTTTCGTGCAGAACCTTCGTCGCGTGTCTGCCCTATTGGCCCGCACGCAGGATATAGGCCGCAATCGCATCCAGTTCGGATTTCTCCAGATTCTGCAGGCTGCGGACAACCGGCGCCATCGAGCCGCCGACAACATCGAAGTCGGGTGTCAGACCCGTTTCGAGATAGGCGCTGATGTCAAAGGCGGTCCAAGTAAATTCTTCTCCGGCGATGGCGGGTATTCTGCCTGTGCCTGAAGGGTTGGGGGCCCCAAGGAACCAGCGGTCGTGATCCAAGGCGCCAAGCGCATTGCGCGGAGTGTGGCATTCTGCGCAATGCGACAGCGCTTCGGACAGATAGCGCCCTCGCTCTTCCTCGGCGCTCAACTCTCCGGTTACGACCCAGTCATCGCGCAGGAACATGGCTTTCCACAGCCCGACACTGCGGCGGATGTTGAAGGGAAAGCGCAGATCATGCGGCTGCGACGGTGTCGCATCGGCAGGCAAGGTCATCATAAAGGCATAGAGATGCGCGAAATCCTGAGGGTCTGCGCGGGTATAGCTGGTATAGGGAAAGGCCGGATAATAATGCTCCCCGTCTGGAGAGACACCTTGCATGACCGCGTTGATGAATTGTTCTGCCGTCCATGTGCCGATGCCGTGCTCGGGGTCGGGGCTGATATTCGGGGCAACGAATGTGCCAAAATCCGATGCGAATTCGCGCCCGCCCGAGAGTATAAGCGGATCTGCATCGCGATCTGGTGCAATGTGGCACGATCCACATCCAGACGCGTGAAAAATCGCCTCGCCTTCCGCGATATCACCTGACAGGCCCGCGAGGGTGGTGGCATCCAGCACTTTGGGGGCGCTGAGAACCCATAATGCTGCGCCGCCGATCACCCCGATCACGGCCACGCCCAAAAGCAACTTGCGCATTTTTCACCTGATCTGATGGCGCCAGCCCAAATTCGGGCTGGCGAGAAGGGCAAGAAGGCGCTTAGCTGGCTTCGTCGCGATATGCTTCGTGGCATGCCTGACAGGCCTGACCAACTGGCCCAAACCCGGCGCGCATTTCATCAAGCCCGTCGCCCGCGACGGATTGCAAAGACTCCACTGCATCCTGCAATGCTGAAAATTTCATCACAAAATCATCCAGATCGTCCCAAATGGCAGGGCTGGCGCGCGTTCCGTCGACACTCATCGAATCAGTGCCCTCCGGCCACAGGCGGCTTTGGTCGTGGCGGGTCAGGTGGAACAGGTTATCTGCGGCTGTCTGTGCCATGTCCCCGTCATAATCCATACGGCCCTGCGCCATGCCCCCAAGCAAGCCGAAGTTATGCACAAATAGCTTGAACTGCCCTTGGCGTTGTTCGATTGCGGGATTCTCATCTGCGAGGGCAGGAAGTGCCACGGCCAGACTCAGCGCAACACTTCCCAGCATTGTCTTTAATTTCATATGATATTCTCCTTGCTGCATATTTTTCAAAACTAGCGCTTTCGCCTGAGAAATCATACTCACGGGCGCGTTATCATACCTTTAGACAAAACTTACCTTTCCGATATACGGCAGGTTGCGGTTTCGTTGGGCATAATCGATGCCATAGCCGACCACGAATTCATCAGGTATTTCGAACCCGGTCCAAGTTGCCTTTATGTCGACCTCGCGCCGGGACGGTTTGTCCAGAAGCGCGCACACTTCCAACCGTGCCGGATTGCGCGCGATCAGCATTTGCACGACATGGCTAAGCGTAAAGCCTGTATCGACAATATCCTCGACCACCAGCACGTCGCGGCCTGCAATCTTGCCGCTCAGGTCTTTCAGGATGCGCACCTCGCGCGAGGATTGGGTGGAATTGCCGTAGCTCGATGCTTCCAGAAAATCGACTTCGACAGGAAGGTCTATCTCGCGCACAAGATCCGCGATAAACACGAAGGAACCGCGCAGCAGCCCTACAACGACCAGCTTCTCTGTTCCTGCAAAAGAGCGAGAAATCTCTCTTGCAAGCTCTTCCACTCTTGCGGCAATTTGTTTTGCACTGATCATCTTGTCGATGACATAGGCATTCTGCGTCATATCAGCCCCTTGATTTTTCTCGCTGACTTTAGGACATGTGCGCGCGACAGGAAAGAGTGGACCATGCCAAGCCATCACGAATATCGCCACATGCCTTATAGCGCAGAACAGATCTATGATCTGGTAGCCGATGTTGCGCGATACCCGGAATTTCTGCCTTGGACTGCGGCTGCCCGCATCCGTTCACGCAAGCCGATCGAGGGCGGCGAAGAGGTCGAGGCCGATTTGGTGATTTCGTTCAAGGTTTTCCGTGAACGGTTTGGCAGCCGGGTGCAACTTTATCCAGATCAGGGAAAGATCGACACGGCCTATCTTGATGGTCCTTTCAAATACATGGTGTCCCATTGGCACATCAAGCCCGCACAGGATGCAGGGTGTATCGTGGATTTCCATGTCGATTTCGAGTTTCGCAACCCGGTGCTGCAAAAGCTGATCGGTGTGGTATTCGATCAGGCCATGCGGCGGGTCGTTAGCGCGTTTGAAAGCCGCGCAAAGGCACTTTACGGCTGAGGAGGTGAGGGTGCTTTCAGCGCCGCAAGCATCATGGCAATGGCATGTTCCACTGTTGCCTTGCGAACCTGCGCACGCCCAACTGCCCCGAATTCGACCGTTTGCGTCCGAACGCTTGCCGTATCGGCCAGACCGAAGCAGACGCGGCCCTCTGGTTTGAATTCCGACCCGCCGGGACCGGCAATTCCGGTCACGGCAATAGCCAATCCGGCATCAGCACGTTTCAGCGCACCTTGTGCCATTTCGGCGGCCACCTCTTCCGACACGGCCCCGTATGTTTGCAATGTTGATGCGCTTACGCCCAGCATGTCTTGCTTGGCACTGTTGGAATAGGTCACAAAGCCACGGTCTACCACGTCAGATGATCCTGCGACCTCTGTCAGGGCGGCAATGATCAGCCCCCCTGTGCAGCTTTCGGCGGTCGCGATCATAATGCCATGGTCGCGCGCCGCCTGAAGCAATTGCGCCGCGCTCATGCGCCCATCACGCCATGCGCGATCACGGCAAAGGCTGCCACCACCATTGCCGCCAATGCCCCGGCAATAATGTCGTCAAGCATGACGCCAAGCGGTGTATGCATCCGGTCCGCCAAGCCGACCGGGCCGGGTTTCCAGATGTCGAAGACGCGGAACGCAAGGAACGCGACCACCCAGCCCGGCCAGAGTGCAGTGATGGGAACCCCCTGTATCATGGCCCCAAGCGACACCGGCCACAGCGCCAGCCACATTCCGGCAACCTCGTCGATCACGATCTCGGACGGGTCCGGGTCGGACATTCCGCGCGTTTCCTGAATTGTGACCCACCAACCAAGCAAGAATACGACGGCAGTTCCAAGGGCAAGCGCCCAGAAACCACCTGCCACATGCAGGCCCCAAGCGACGGGCAGGGCGGCAATTGTTCCCCATGTGCCCGGTCCCGGTCGCAACAGGCCAGCACCAAAGAAAGTTGCTATCAGCCGTGTCGCTGTCATCGCTTTTTGCATAACATCCCCTTGCCGCATCGCTGGCTGTTCACATGGTTCTGGATGGCATAACGGAAGCATTGACAGGTTGGAAGGGATGGGGGTGCCAAATAGACGGTCACAAACCGGCCAGTGCGTTGTGATTTTGCGCGCACCCATCCTGCCCGGTAGATATGTGTTCGGGCGGGGTCATGTTGAAAAACAAAGCCTGCAAAGACAGGTATGGAAATTTCTGGCAGCCAAGCTCCTAAATTCCAGATTAAGGATGCATATTATTTTTTTCTCCGCGCTATGTCGCTTGCCCATGAAAGTGTATTAGTATGGTCTACGTCCTGGCGGAGGGGGCGTTTTGCAAAGCCTGATACAACTGAAAAACATTAGACTGGTAGTTGACGTGCCCATGCGGTTTGCGAGTCTACAATCCAGATTGGATTGCAACGATGGAAATTTCTGGCGCAGTTTCGCGCTGGCTGCACTGATCTTGACGCTGCTCGGGTTCGGAGGCTTTGCGAGCCGGGTTCAAGCGCAAAGCCTAGAGATTTTTCTGGCTGAAAACGAACCGCCAATCATCAAGAAAGTGCCGGACCTTGTCGATCTGGGTCTTACGGAATTCACGACATCTACGGTGTGGACAAAAGGCGTTGACGTCTATTCCGGGGTCTTGCTTGCTGATCTATTGACCGCGCTGGGTATCGATCTGAGGGCACGCAACGGTTCTGTCACGCTGGAAGCAATGGACGGATATTCTGCCACGATCGCCTTTGAAACCATACTCGGCACCCATCCTTTGTTGGCCTTTCACCGAAATCACCGGCCAATGTCTGTGCGTTCGCAAGGTCCGTTCTGGCTGGTTTTCGACTATGACAGTGATGTGCGACTTCGGACAGAGACGCTCTATGCCCTGAGCGTCTGGCAAGTGACGCGGCTGATTGTGAATTTCTGACCAGACGGATGGCAGAAAACACGCCGGATCGGCGTGTTTTCCATTCACTGAGAAATCAGCCCTTTGGCCCGATCATATCTTCCGGCCGTACCACGGCATCAAATGTTTCGGCATCGACAAAGCCAAGGCGAATCGCCTCTTCTTTCAGGGTCGTGCCGTTCTTGTGCGCGGTTTTGGCGACTGTTGTGGCGTTATCGTAGCCGATTGTCGGGGCAAGTGCCGTCACCAGCATCAGTGACTCTTTCATCAGGCGGTCAATGCGCTCGACATTCGCCTTGGTGCCAACGACCATATTGTCAGTGAATGATGACGCTGCATCCCCCAAAAGTTGCATGGATTGCAGTACATTATAGCTCATCATAGGGTTATAGACATTCAACTCGAAATGCCCCTGCGATCCGGCAAATCCGACTGCCGCATCATTGCCCATGACATGCGCGCAGACCATTGTCAGCGCCTCTGCCTGCGTCGGGTTCACCTTGCCGGGCATGATCGACGAGCCGGGCTCATTCTCGGGCAGGATCAACTCTCCCAGACCTGAACGCGGACCCGATCCCAGAAACCGCATGTCATTGGCGATCTTGAAAAGCGAGGAAGCAACGGTTTTCAGCGCGCCAGAGAACATGACCATCGCATCATGCGCGGCAAGGGCTTCGAATTTGTTGGGTGCCGTGACGAAGGGCAGGTCTGTAATCTGTGCGATATGGCCCGCGACATTTACATCCCAGCCCTTGCGGGTGTTCAGCCCCGTCCCGACTGCTGTGCCGCCTTGTGCCAATTCGTAGATATGGGGAAGGCACATCTCGATACGGGCGATACCCATCTTGACCTGATGCGCGTAACCGCCGAATTCCTGCCCCAGCGTAAGCGGGGTTGCGTCTTGTGTATGTGTCCGCCCGATCTTGATGATATCCTTGAATTCTTCGGATTTGGCGGCAAGGGCGGCGTGTAGCTTTTGCAAACCCGGCAGCAGGACATCACGCGAAAGCATGCCGATAGCAACATGCATTGCGGTCGGGAATGTGTCGTTTGATGACTGGCCCATATTGCAATGATCATTCGGATGAACCGGATCTTTCGATCCCATCTTTCCGCCCAGAATTTCGATGGCGCGGTTCGAGATCACCTCATTGGCGTTCATGTTCGACTGCGTGCCAGACCCGGTCTGCCAGACCACGAGCGGAAAATTATCGTCGAACTTGCCTTCAAACACTTCCTGAGCTGCCTGTGTGATGGCATCTGCCAGACGTCCATCCAGCGTGCCCTGTTCACGATTGACCAGCGCGCAGGCCCATTTGACAGCCCCCAATGCACGGATGATCGGCACGGGCTGGCGTTCCCAGCCGATGGGGAAATTCAGAATGGAGCGCTGAGTCTGTGCGCCCCAATACTTGTCTGCTGGTACTTCGAGAGGGCCAAAACTGTCAGTCTCGGTGCGGGTCGCGGTCATGCGTTGGGCTCCTTGGCGGCATCAATCCGATGCAGTCCTTAGCCCGTGCGATACAGGAAATCAATTAGTATGCCGTTGCATACTGTCTTGTGGGGAAATTACTTGCGAAATCTGTCCAGGCTGACGACTTCGCCGGTTTTCTCTTCCTGAGGCGCGTCTTCCATCATCGGCGCTTCTTCGTCATCGTCGTCATCGTCGTCATATTCGTCACTGTGCAATTCGAAGCGCAGGCCAAATTCCACAGAAGGATCAACGAAGGTCGAGATCGCGTCGAAGGGCACATATAGCGGTTCAGGCGCATTCCCGAAATTGAGGGTAATTGCAAAGCCGTCATCATCAACGATCAGATTTTCGAACCAGTGCTGCACGACAAGCGTGATCTCTTCAGGATAGCGTGCACGCAACCAATCCGCCATTTGCATGTCGGGATGGCTTGTGTCGATTGTTATGAAGAAATGATGCTCTCCGGGCAGGCCATCTTGCGCGACTGTGTCCATCACCTTGCGGATCAGGCCACGCATGGCGTCGTGCATAAGATTGCCGTAATCGATTCCGCGTGTCATGCGCCCTCTCTTCCTTAACAGATAGCATAGGCGTTTCGCAGAGGAAGAAAAGCCCTGACGCAACAGGTCGCGGCAGTTTTCTGCACCCCGCTCAAACACGGTGCCGCTGGATAATATGGATGATTAAAGTGCAGGCTTCTGTTGCCAGGTGCCTGCGAACCCCGCCTTACGCGGCTAAGCGCAAGGGCTTAAGTTTCGGTTTGGTTACTGCTTACGCAGCAACTGCTACCGGAGCACGGTTGTCAT
>SLAT01000163.1 GCA_007126715.1 Roseinatronobacter sp. | reverse complement strand
GGATGATCTAGGCGTCATGTCTTGCAATCCGGCTATTGGAGGCTTGGGTAAAGGGCATCTGGTCCGAGAGATTGACGCGCTTGATGGTATCATGGGTCGCGCTGGTGACTACGCGGCGATTCAGTATCGGCTTCTCAACAGGTCTAAAGGGCCAGCGGTGCAGGGGCCCCGTGTACAGGCAGACCGACAGCGTTACCGCCAGATCGTAGCGCGAGAAGCCTTGAAAATGCCGGGGCTGGATATAATCGAAGCTGAAGTCACGGCATTGACGCAGCTTGGCGCGACGGTTACGGGAATTCAGTTAAACGGCGATACAGAAGTGAAAGCGCGCGCTGTCGTGCTGACGACTGGCACATTTCTGGGCGGCAAGGTTTTTATTGGCGACGAAAACTATCCGGCTGGAAGGATGGGTAACGCAGCATCAAGTATCTTGGCGCAACAGCTTAGGGGTTTGGGGCTGCCGATCGGGCGCCTCAAGACAGGGACACCCCCACGTCTGGATGGCAAGACCATCGACTGGGCAAGGCTTGAAAAGCAACCCGGAGACGATTCGCCAGAGTTTCTGTCGTTTTTGACAAATGACGTTGCCGCACCGCAAGTTGCTTGTGCGATCACCCATACAAACGAACATACGCATGATATCGTGCGCGCGAATATTTCGCGGTCCGCGATGTATGGCGGGCATATAGAAGGGGTTGGTCCCCGATATTGCCCATCTATCGAAGACAAAATAACCCGCTTTGCCGATAAAACATCGCATCAAGTCTTTCTGGAACCAGAGGGGCTGAACGATGATACGGTGTATCCGAACGGAATTTCGACATCTTTACCGGCAGAGATTCAGGAAGCCTATGTTCGCACAATCGTGGGGCTTGAATCTGTCCGTATTCTTCAGCCAGGCTACGCGATTGAATATGACTATCTGGACCCGCGCGCTTTGACCTCGTCTCTGCGGCTGAAGGATTTGCAAGGGTTCTATCTCGCCGGACAGATCAACGGAACCACCGGATATGAAGAGGCCGCGGCTCAGGGCTTGGTTGCTGGGTTGAACGCAGCACTTTTTGCGCTGGAAAAAGAAGCCGTAACTTTCAGCCGCGCCTCATCCTATCTTGGCGTCATGATAGATGATCTGACATTGCGCGGCGTGTCCGAGCCTTATCGCATGTTTACATCGCGCGCGGAATACAGGCTCTCGCTGAGGGCTGATAATGCGGATCAGCGCTTGACACCAATCGGCGTTGCGCTCGGCTGCATTACACCAGAGCGGCGCGTGGCTTTTGAAGATAAACTTGAGAAATTAGAGAAAGCAAAAGGTCGGCTGCGTGCGCTTAGTTTTACTCCGGGCCAGCTAAATCGTTCTGGGCACAAAGTGTCTGAAGATGGGACGCGGCGCAATGGCCTGACATTGCTGGGTTTGCAGGGCTTCGACTTTGCCGCCTTGGAGCAGCTCGCACCAGAATTGTCCGACATCGACGATGCAACAAAACACCAGATCGAGAAAGAGATGGTGTATGATACATACCTCGACCGCCAGGATGCTCAGATCAAGGCGCTTCAAGCAGATGAAGAGCGGCGCTTTCCAGAAGGCTTTGATTTCACGCAAGTAAGTGGTTTATCGCACGAACTGGCGAGCAAACTTTCCAAGGTCCGGCCAGAGACACTTGCACAAGCCGCGCGAATAGACGGGATGACACCGGCGGCTTTGGTGCTGCTGCTTTCGCGTATTCAGCAACGTAAGGACCGCGCGTCAGCATGACAGCGAATGAACTCTGTGGGTTGTATGTTTCACGTGAAACAATGGAGAGGCTTCAGGGCTACGCTGCGTTGCTTGAGAAGTGGAATGCCAAGATAAACCTCGTCGCGGCATCTACGCTTCCAGATTTTTGGGACAGGCATATCGTCGATTCTGCACAATTATACGCGCATGCGCCAGAAAGCGCGTTGAATTGGGTTGATCTAGGATCGGGTGGGGGGCTACCGGGTCTGGTTTGCGCAATCTTGTCAAAAGAGTTTACACCAGATCGCACATTTACCCTGATTGAAAGCGATGCGCGTAAAGCCGCTTTCCTGACGACTGCTATACGCGAATTCGGCTTGGATGCACGGGTTCTGACATCTCGTGTAGAAGCCACGGATCCGCAATCGGCAGATGTGGTGTCCGCGCGCGCCTTGGCCTCATTGCCTCAGTTGTTGCCTCTTGTTGCGCGGCATCTCGCTAAAAATGGTGTTGCCCTGCTTCCGAAAGGCAGAAACTACAATGAAGAGCTTGCGGCGGCTCAGAGAGAATGGCATTTTGACACAGCCATATTCGACAGTCAGACCGACCCGCTGGCAAAACTGCTTATTTTGAAGGATCTCAAACGTGTCTGATATGCCGACCACCCGCACAATCGCTATCGCGAATCAGAAAGGTGGCGTTGGCAAAACAACCTCAGCTATCAATCTTGCAGCGGCATTGGCTGAACGTGGTGAAAAAACCTTATTGGTTGATCTCGATCCGCAGGGGAATGCCTCGACCGGATTGGGCCTAGAGGTGTCCGCCCGAAAATATACGACTTATGACTTTCTGTTTTCCGACATAAATCCGTCCGAGATTGTTATAAAAACGCAGCACGAGAATTTGTCGGTCATTCCTGCGACAACGGATCTTTCTTCGGCAGATATAGAGTTGATGTCCCGCGCGCGCCGCAGCTTTCTGTTGCATGACGCCTTGCGTCACCCGGAGGTCAAAGATGAAAAATATGACTATATCCTCGTTGACTGCCCGCCATCGCTGAATCTGTTAACGATTAATGCAATGGTTGCTGCGCAATCTGTTCTGGTGCCTTTGCAGGCTGAATTTTTTGCGCTCGAAGGGTTGTCACAACTCATGCTGACAGTGCGTGAACTGCGCGAAACTGCAAATGCCGGGCTGCGGATTGAGGGGATTTTGCTGACAATGTTTGACCGTCGCAACAATCTGGCGCAGCAGGTCGAAGCGGATGCGCGCGCCAATCTTGGTGATCTGGTGTTGCGCACCATGATCCCCCGAAATGTTCGTCTAAGTGAAGCACCATCCTTTGCTCTCCCCGTTTTAAGCTATGATTCAACTTCGAAAGGCGCGATCGCATATCGCGACTTGGCGACAGAACTTCTTGTAAAACATAAAAAACTTCAGCCTGAGGGAGCGGTACAATGACAGATCGCAAGACCGAACGCAGAGGTCTGGGGCGAGGCTTGTCGGCCTTGATGGCCGAGGTATCGGTCGATTCGCCAGATGCATCGGGCTACGAGCGAGGGCGAGAGCAGAATTTGCCTGTCGAAAAGCTTGTTGCCAATCCTGACCAGCCGCGTCGTCATTTTGACGATACTGCGCTTGCGGAACTGTCAATGTCGATCCGCGAGAAGGGTGTGATACAGCCCTTGATCGTGCGTCCAAAAGGCGAATTTTTCGAAATTGTTGCTGGCGAACGCCGGTGGCGGGCCGCGCAGCGCGCTCAGGTCCATGAAGTTCCGGTAATTATTAGAGAATTTACGGATACAGAGGTTCTGGAAGTTGGTATTATAGAGAATATCCAACGCGCCGATCTAAACCCTGTGGAAGAAGCGATGGGCTATCGTGCGTTGATTGAACGCTTTGGACATACGCAAGAGCAGCTTTCTCAGGCGATGGGAAAAAGCCGTTCGCATATTGCGAATCTCATGCGTTTGTTGAACCTGCCTGCGGATGTCCAGACCTTGCTACGCGAAGGCAAGCTAACAGCGGGTCATGCGCGTGCATTGATCACCGCTGAAGACCCTGCAATGCTGGCGCGCAAGGTGGTTCTAGAGGGTCTGTCTGTGCGCCAGACCGAAAGCCTGTTGAAATCGGCGCCAAGCACAACCAAGAAGAAAAAGCAAAAGGGCTTGCCCAAAGATGCTGACACCCGCGCACTAGAGAACGATCTATCGGCAAATTTGGGCATGTCCGTAGATCTGGAATATGCTGGTGGCAAAGGCAAAGTAACCATCAGTTTCCAAAACATGGAGCAACTGGACCGACTTTGCGGGATACTGGGCACGCCGGTCAGGTAACAAGCTCTCGCAACACTGCGTTCAAAATGGGTCGCCCTTGATCTGTCGCCATGATCTTTGTGTCTTGGCGCAGAAGAAAGCCATGATTGACAAGGCCAGTTATGCGGGATTCCTCTAGTGGCGATCCAGCAAGTGCTTGATATCGCTGTATATCACTGCCTTCGGTCAAGCGCAGACTCATCATCAGATATTCCAGCGCCTGCTCGACCGGAGGAATGGCCTCGCGTGTCTGTTCTCCGTGGCCCTCGCGTGTCACCTGATCCAGCCATGCTTGGGGGGAGAGTGGCGTATGTGTCGCGAACCGTTTGCCTTGCTGCGTCAACCGCCCATGCGCACCCGGACCAATCCCAGCATAATCACCATAACGCCAGTAAATCAGGTTGTGACGCGATTGGGCATCTGGTCCAGCATGGTTGGAAACTTCATATGCGGGCATCCCGTATTCTGCGCATATATCTTGTGTCAGCAGATACATATCGGCCGATATCTCGTCATCGGGCAAGCCGGCCAAACCGCCTTTTGCATGCCGGGCACCGAAAACCGTGCCTGGTTCTATGGTTAATTGATAAAGCGACAGGTGGTCTACTGCCATAGATAGCGCTTCTTGCAGTTCTGATCGCCAATCTTGCAAGGTTTGAAACTGTCGTGCGTAGATCAGGTCAAAGCTGACCCGGCTGAATTGATTTCGAGCAACGTTAAACGCCGCTCTCGCCTCTGCGACGCTGTGCATGCGCCCCAGACGGCGCAGGTCATCGTCATTCATTGCCTGAATGCCCATCGAAATCCGGTTTACACCGGCTTCCGAAAAACCCCAAAATCGTCCCGCCTCGACTGAACTGGGGTTTGCCTCCAGTGTCACCTCGAAGTCATTCGCGCGCGTCCAAGATGTGCTGATCCGTTCCAGCAAGGCCGCAACGAGGTCAGGGTCCATCAGCGAAGGTGTGCCGCCACCGAAGAAAACCGTATTCAGCAAGCGCCCCTTGGTTTCTTCTGCCACTCGGTCAATTTCTGATAGATAAGCGCGGGCCCATGCATCCTGATCGATCGCCGTGGCGACGTGACTGTTGAAGTCGCAATACGGGCATTTCGACTGGCAGAACGGCCAATGGATATACAGTCCAAAACCACCATTCTGCCAGTCGTCCATCACGACCCCTTGAATGCTGTGACCTCGATCTCGATCAGCATTTCAGGCTTGATCAGCCCCGCAACGACCAAGGTTGCGGCAGGGCGGATCTCGCTCATGGCCTCGCCCAAGGCCGGGGTGACGGCTTCGACCAGGCTGGCATCAGTCAGGGTGTATTGGACGCGCACAATATCTTGCATCGAAAAGCCGCCCTCGGTGAGTGCATTGGCGATTGTCGCAAAGCAATTTCGCGCCTGATCGGCAACATTTTCGGGCATTGTCATTGTGGTGTAATCATAGCCGGTGACGCCTGATACAAAGCACCAGTCGCCTTTGACTATCGCGCGGCTGTAGCCAAGGGTTTTTTCAAACGGAGAGCCTGTAGAGATACGTTTCATTCTGTTTCCTTTGTCAGGCGAGAAGCTGGGGGCTGCTGCCCCCGGACCCCCGCGAGTATTTTGAGCAAGAAAATAGTGTCATTCGAAACACCCGTTCATCAATGCCTTGATCGCGGCACCACGGTGGGAGAGGGCGTTTTTCTCTTCTGCACTCATTTCCGCGAATGTCCTTGTTTCGCCTGCGGGTTGGAACATAGGGTCGTAACCATGCCCGACCAGCCCACGGACGGGCCAGACAAGATGCCCATTCGCGTGACCTTCGAACACTTCGTCATGTCCGTCAGGCCAAGCCAGCACCAGCGTGCAGCAAAACCGTGCATCCCATGGCTGTGGCGCGCCAATCTCGGTCAGTTTTGCATGTGTCTTTTCCATCGCCATCGTGAAGTCGCGCCCTGTCGGTGTTTCAGCCCAGTCGGCTGTGTAGACACCCGGTGCGCCATCCAATGCAGCGACTTCCAGCCCTGAATCGTCGGCCAATGCCGGCAGACCAGTTGCCTTGGCCGCGGCATGTGCCTTGATCCTCGCGTTTCCGATGAAATTATCCTCGGTTTCTATTGGCTCTGGCAGGCCATGTTCCGCAGCAGAAGTGACCATAATTCCCAGCGGTGCCATGATCTGGCGGAATTCTTCCAGTTTGCCTGCATTATGCGTGGCAACAAGAAGGGTTTTCCCGTCAAACCGCCTCATGTAACGGCTGCCTTCTGGGCTGCTACAAGCTCACCCACCCCTTTTTCAGCAAGGTTCAGAAGCTGGTCCATTTCCATGCGCGAAAAGGTGGCCCCCTCGGCACTCATCTGCACTTCGACCAGACGGCCGCTGCCAAGCAGGATGAAATTTCCGTCTACACCGGCGCTGCTGTCTTCGGCATAATCCAGATCCAGAACAGGCTGGCCCGCGTAAATTCCGCATGACACAGCGGCGAGGTGGTCGGTAATCGGGTCAGACACCACGTCACCCGCCTTCAGCAGCTTGTTCACAGCCAGTCGCAGGGCAACCCAACCACCGGTAATCGCGGCGCAGCGCGTGCCGCCATCGGCCTGGATCACATCGCAGTCAATGGTGATCTGCCGCTCTCCCAGCGCCGAGCGGTCAACGCAGGCGCGCAACGCACGCCCGATCAGGCGCTGGATTTCCACTGTCCGACCCTGTTGCTTGCCCGATGCAGCTTCGCGCCGCATCCGGGTGTTGGTGGACCGTGGCAACATGCCATATTCCGCCGTTACCCAGCCCAACCCGGTATTGCGCAAAAAAGGGGGTGTGCGATCCTCGAGCGAAGCTGTACACAGGACTTTCGTGTCGCCCATAGAAATCATACAAGAACCTTCGGCATGTTTCGTCACATGCGGTTCGATTGAAATCGTACGAATAGTGTCTAAATTTCTTCCTGACGGGCGCATGGGATATCCTTGTTTGGGTTCTGTGCCTCGATACAGGTCTGAATAGGGCGGATGCAAGCCTGATTGCCCTTGTAACTGGTGCCGTTTTCAAGTGCTCTGGGCGCATGGGCGAGTCCACGCTGTTGGAGTATTGAATGCGGAACACACCCGATGCGCAACACTTGCTAGAGGAAATGAATACCCGCTCTCGCGAGGTGTTTCGCCGCGTGGTCGAGGGGTATCTGCATTCCGGTCAGCCTGTCGGGTCGCGCACCCTGACCCGCGACATGAGCGAAAAGGTTTCAGCCGCGACCGTCCGCAACGTCATGCAGGATCTAGAATATCTGGGGCTTCTGGATAGTCCGCATATTTCTGCCGGGCGTGTCCCGACCAATCTGGGTTTGCGCCTGTTCGTGGATTCCTTGCTGGAAGTCTCGCCACTTGACCAGCGCGACCGCGAGAAGCTTGACTTGACCCTTGGCAGCAATGAGCGCGATGTCGGTGGTTTGCTAGAGCAGGTCGGCGGGGCGCTAAGCGGTATCACACAAGGGGCGTCGCTTGTCCTTTCGCCAAAGCATGAAGCTGCAATCCGGCATATCGAATTTGTCTCTCTCAGTGCCGATCGCGCCTTGGTCGTTCTCGTCTTTGCGGATGGACATGTGGAAAACAGGCTTTTCACCCCGCCCAGAGGAATGACGCCTTCGGCGATGCGAGAGGCGGCCAATTATCTGAATTCAATGATCGAAGGTGCCACGGTTTCGTCACTTCTTGAACGGTTTCGTTCCGAGATTGCGCGCAACAGACGCGAAATAGACGCTTTGGCCGCAACATTGGTTGAACAGGGACTCGCCGTTTGGGAAAGCGAGGGCGAGTTGCAAGAGCGGCTGATTGTCAGGGGTCGTGCGAATCTGCTTGACGAAGGGGCCCCTGCTGAAGATATCGAGCGCATCCGAACCCTGTTTGATGATCTGGAACGAAAGCGCGACATCACGGAATTTCTGGAATTGACCGAGCAGGGCGAGGGGGTTCGCATCTTTATTGGTGCAGAGAACCGACTTTTTTCGCTGACGGGTTCAACTTTGGTGGTTTCCCCTTATATGAACGCAGAACGCAAGATCATAGGAGCAGTTGGCGTTATCGGTCCAACGCGGTTGAATTACGGACGGATCGTACCGATTGTTGATTATACAGCGCAGCTTGTTGGCCGGATGTTGACGGACCGGCGCACAGAGTAACGAAGGAAAAGGGAAGATGATGGCCGACGCAAAGCCAAGCCCCGAAGAAGACCCACATATGCAAAACGATGCCAGCCTTGATGTGCAGGATGAAACAGAGGCACAGCAAGACCCGATCACTGCGCTGGAAGCTGAGATTGACACGCTTGTTGCACAGCGTGACGAAATGCGCGACCGGATGATCCGGGCGTTGGCGGATGCTGAAAACAGCCGCAAGCGCGCCGAGAAAGACCGCCGTGATGCACAGCTATATGGTGGTTCCAAGATCGCGCGCGACATGTTGCCGGTCTATGACAACCTGACCCGCGCATTGGGTGCGGTGACCGAAGAGACACGCGCCGCGGCCCCCGGTCTGGTCGAAGGGGTCGAGCTGACATTGCGCGAATTGACCAATATTCTG
>SLAT01000242.1 GCA_007126715.1 Roseinatronobacter sp. | reverse complement strand
TGAGATTGGCGAGACAGTGACACTGAACCTCGATGGCTTCGTCCTGAGCATGACGGGCGCCGATATCTCGGTCACAGAGCTGTTAAATTTCATCAACCCTGGCCGCGCGCAGATCGTGCCCGAAATCACCCTGTTTGATATAAGCAGGAACATAGTATCAGGCACCATTTTCGGATTCTCGGATGACGATCCGAATTTGACACGCGTTGCTTATGAAAACCTGCCCGAGGGTACCTATTTTGCACAGGTCGCGGCCAGTGATCAGCAGATTGCAAATTTTCAAACCCAGACTGGCCTGTACGAACTTTACAGTAGCTGGTGGGGCAGCACCGCAAGTGTAGGTCAATGGACCTTCGAAGATATGGGCGATGCCCCCGCGAATTCCAGCACACCCTATGTGCTGAATTCTGGTGCAAGTTTCTTTGGGGCAGTGGATTTCGAAGGGGATGCGGACTGGATCAGGCTGGATTTCCCGGACTGGTTCGGATCGACATATACACAAACCAACTGGGACACGGACGAGAGCTTTACGTTCTATAACACACTTGTGCTGCAAGCCTTCGGCACGGGCCAGCCCCCCCGCCCTTGCGCGACCTGCAAGGGATCAGCTTTGACAGCCTGACCATCACCGACCCCAACGGCATCGTGATCCTTTCGGCCACGGATGTCGAAAACTTCCGCAACTTCATTGACGAACTGGACGTGGTACTGGGCAGCTTCTTCGTGCCTAGCCTAGGTGATCTGAGTCTGGCCTTTGCCACTGGCGACCCACATCTTCTGACGCATGACGGGCTAGGCTATGATTTCCATGCCGCTGGCGAATATGTGCTGATGCGCGCCACCAATGGTGACATGTTCGAATTGCAGTCGCGCATGTCACCAGCAGGCGAAAACGTCACCGCCAATGTCGCGGCGGCCCTGCAACTGGGGGATGACACGATCATGATCGCCCCCGGTGCAACGCAGCTTCGCATCAATGGTGATGCGCGCGCAATGGCCGATGGTGACCTGATCCGACTGGATAGCGGCGTCATCATGCGCGAGGGCAACAGCTACAAGATTTATGTGATTGCACCAGACGAGTCCCAAAGCCTTGTTCAGGTCGATATTGTTGGCAGCCGCGTCGATATCGGCGTGGGGCTGTCATCCTATTGGCAGAACAATGTCGAGGGTCTGCTGGGCAATTTCAATGGCACGACAGCGGATGATCTTGTTTTTGACGGCGGAACAAAAAGCCTGCAAATCCCGCTACAATTCGGGGATGATGCAGAGGCCGGAACCTACGGGGTTTATGGCGAATTCCGCGACTATTGGCGTGTCACGGACGATAGCACGCTTTTCAGCTATGCCGTAGGTGAGGGGCCGGACAGCTTCTATCTGGCCGATTATCCGACGCAGATGATCACGCTTGACGATTTCTCGACCGAAGCACAAGCTGAGGCCGGTGCCATGGCCGAGGCTGCGGGCCTGACGCCGGGCAGTTTTGCCTTTAACAATGCCGTATTGGACCTGTTGATCACACAAGATGACAGCTACATCGACAGTGCTATCCGTTCTAACCAGTTCACAGAGGAAGTCACTTCACCTGAAGCCCCGCCTCCAGTGATCGAAATTCCACAGGTTGCTGGCGGCGGGTTGACCGACAGCCTGCTGAGTCTGACCGGCAGCGTGACTAACTTTGCCGGAGATGCGCTGACAAATACCACCGTCAGCTTCCGCCCCAATGGCAAATCCGTGAACCTGACGCGCTTGACGCGCGACAGCGACAGTTTCGAGTTTAACTTGTCCGAAAGTTCAGAAGGTCGGCTGGATGCCAGCCGCGACTGGCAGACAGGCGACCCGAGTATCACAGCGCTTGATGCGTTGAATGTATTGCGCATTGCGGTCGGCGTTTCCCCATCCTTCGGAGAGGTCAGCGCGCAGCATCTGATTGCCGCCGATATCAACGGTGATGGCAGGGTTACGGCACTGGACGCGCTGGAAGTGTTGCGCGCGGCGGTGGGTGTTTCCTCCGCAAACGCGCCGCGCTGGGTCTTTTTCGACGCCGAAACGGATTGGGACGCGCTGGACCTGTCACGCACCAACACCCATGTCGAGACAGGGGTGAGTGTTGCCAGCCTGACCGAAAACATCGGTGGCGTCGACATGGTTGGCATTTTGCTGGGCAATATGGAAATCGTTTGAATGTAAATGTAGCCTGATGGCCTGCGGCGGCGCTGCGGGCCATCTTGAATTGATGCGTCTGGACTGCATCTGCCATTTCCAGTGATCGCTTTACGTCACCTCAAAACAAGCGTCGGATTGCGGCACAGGTTTCTGAATATTTCAAAGTGTTCTTTCAGGTTGAGGGGAATTACTCATGCTTAGCGCCCCCGAGCAATTCTTTCTGGAGCAGTTGAACCGTGCACGGCTGAACCCTTTGGGCGAGGCCACGCGCTTTGGGATCGGATTGAATGACCCTGACCCGACCAGCGGAACAGGCCAGTCCCCCGCGCAGACACTAGCAGAGGGGGTGCGCCAACCGCTGGCGGCGAATGATAGCCTTTCAGCCGCCTCAGCCATTCATTCACAAGCCTATCTGGATGGCTTGGTCCAGATGACGGGGCCAAATGCCGGACACCATTGGCTGGACGGCACAACCCCGGCCGACCGCGCAAGCGATGCCGGATACGGGTCGCAATTTGTGGGCGAGAATCTGGCCTTCTCTGCGACAACCAGAGATTATTCGGCTGAACAGGCCCTTTTGAGAGGGCCTTCGGGGATTGGGCACCACCAGGGGCTGTTCTATTCGATCACCCATCGGCCCAACATCTTGAACGCCGACTACAAGGAAGCAGGACTCGCGCAGGTCGTTACACAAGACTATGTGTCGGGCGGCATCAGGTTCAATGCATCGGTCATCACCAACAAATTCGGAACCGAGGAATGGTCCGACCGCTTTCTGACCGGTGTGACCTATGACGACCTTGATGGCGATGGATTCTATTCAATGGGCGAGGGGCGCAGCGGTGTGACGATCACAGCGCTAGGGCACAGCACCACTGCGGCGGGCGCAGGTGGCTATGCACTTAACCTTGGCGCGCAGGCTGATCCGGTCGAGATAGCGATCAACTGGCAGGGCCAAATCTTGCGCGCCGCTGTCGATCTAAGCGCCAGCAATGTGAAACTTGATATCGTCGGCGGAAGCCGGATTCTGGCCTCAGGCAATCTGACCTTGCTGGACGGGGTGGCCGAGGGTGGCTTGTTGGGTGCTGGCAATCTGGCGCTGACTGGCAACGCATTGGACAACCTGTTGCTTGTCGGGCGCGGCGACAACTTGATCAACGGTGCAGGCGGGGTCAACACGGCACTTTTTACAGGTGCGTTTTCTGACTACGAAATCACAATAAACGCTGGAACCATCACCGTCAGCGATCAGCGCGGCAGCGCGCTGGGGGATGGTGTGAACACACTTCAGAATATCGACTTGCTGCAATTTGCAGATGGCGTCTATACCCCCGGCGGGGTTCTGGCAGCCCCGGTTGCGCAAGGCTATCTGACGCTAAACGACCCTGCCATCGGCGCCTACATGAGCGCGCGGGAGCGGGGACAAGACCTTGCCCTGACAGGCAGCAGCCAAGACCTGCCAAATGGCACGCCAATCATCGTGATGCTGAATGACACTAGCTATGAAACCCGCACAGAGTCTGGCCAGTGGTCAGTTACGATCAGAGCGGTCGATCTAGTCGATCTGATGAACAATACCCAATACCAGATCACGGCGACGGCGCAGACAGCAGCAGGGCCGGTGCAAACGTCGTTCGACTTCACCACCACATTTGACGCGCCGACACTTGGCACATACCCTGCGCCTTTCACCGGCACCTTAGGCGCAAGTAACCTGCAAAACGGCGTAACATATGCTGGCGTCAGCTCTGCCGAGGGGGGGACCGTCACCATCACACTGGCTGGGGTTGCGCATACAGCACAGGTTCAGGACGGAAACTGGGCTGTGCATTTCCCCGGATCAACATTGGCACTGTTACAGCAGGGGGCCACCTATCAATTACCGCTGCAATTGCGCGACCAGTTTGACAATACCTACAATTTTCAATTGAGCGGCTTTACAGCCGATCTGGATTTCCCGCCCCCCGGACTGACCTTAAACCCGCTGCCGTTCGAAGGGCCGATGACAGCCGATATTCGCGATGCGGAGCTTTTCCTGAGCGGCAGCAGCACGCATGTGCCTGATAGTGTCAGCGTAACTGTCTTACTTAATGACCAAAGCTTTCTTGCGAATGTCGAAGGTGGAAACTGGGAACTGTCGATCCCTCAAGGCATGCTGCAAGACCTGCCCGACAGTGCCACCCTGACACTCAGCGCCGAGGTGACCGTTTCAGGCAACACTGCAAGCGCCGCGACAAGTTTCCAGACCGATTTCGCACCCCCCGCCCCCGAACCAGAGCCAGAGCCAGAGCCAAACACCTATCAGCTTGATCTGGTGTTGCAAAACACCGACGGTGATCCGCTTACATCCGGCACACAGGCGCGCGTCTCTCTGACACCCGGCGGGACCGCGCTTGCCGCACAGTCCGTGGATGCGACAGGTGCTGTGCGCTTCAATCTGCCAGAGGGCGCGCAAGGGTCGCTGCATGTGACCCGCGACTACCAGCACGGCACCGATCCAACCATCACGGCACTGGATGCGCTGAATGTGTTGCGCATCGCCGTCGGCGTCAGCCCATCTTTTGGCGCGGTCAGCGCGCAACATTTCATAGCTGCGGATATCAATGCTGATGGCAGGGTTACAGCACTCGATGCGCTTGAAGTGCTGCGCGCGGCGGTCGGGGTGCAATCCCTCAATGCGCCCAGATGGGTTTATTTCGACGCCGAGACTGATTTTGCCGCAATGAACCTTGATCGCACAAATTCCTTTGTGGAGTCAGGGATTGACCTCGCCACCCTGAATACCGATCAGCCTCTTGCGATGACGGGTATCTTGTTGGGACATCTCGAATATATCGGGTAAATACCCTTTCTCTCTGACTTTTGCGCGCGCCCTTTGAACCGGATTTGACAAAAATCCAAGGCAAAAGGCGCGATTTCGCCGCATTCATGCCCTGCCCCCCGCCGCGCTTCGCCCTGACCCTTGGCCTTGGGTGAATGAAAAGGTGGGGTAGATGCGACTGCAAGAGCAGGGTCGCGTCCAGACGGGTATCGACATGTTCGATTACTCGCTGGGGGCGACGACGATCTGGCAAGATGCCCCCGGCGGGCCGATTTTGCTGGTGAATTCCGGGCGACACGGCGGCCTAAGTGCCTGGCGCGTAAACGCTTCGGGAACGCTGGTATTACAAGACACAGTCGAATTCGGAAACACAGCCTTGAACGCCGGACGCGACCAGCTTGTGCTGGCCGAGTTTCGCGGCGAAATGCTTGCCTTTTTCGGGTTGGGCGACACAACCTTCTGGGGCTATGTTATCAATCCTGATGGCACATTTGGGCAACGCCGACTGGTTGGTTTCGACCGGGTGGAAGCGGAAATCGCGGCAGGTCACAACGGGTTCCTGAACCTTTGGGCAATCTTGCAGGAAACAGCGCCCCAAGGCGTTGGCGACAGCGCGGCATGGGCGGGAACGAGCGGCATCACCAAGACGCAGGATGGCGGGTTGTTGGTTGTCAGCAAGTTTCAAAATGCACTGCATGTCTTACCACCCGAGGGAGAGCCGCATCTGGCAGGTGACAGCATGGGGCTTGCCACCCCTACAGGCTTGGCGGTCTTTGACGATTCAGGGTTCGGCACGCGCGCCGTAGTTGCAGGCGCTGCGGGATCTTCGCTGTCGGTACTGCGTGAAGGCGCGCAGGGTTATGAAGCGGCAGATCACGTCATAGACAGTGCCAGCACCGCTTTCTATCGGGTGCAGGCCATCAGCGGAACGACCGTGCAAACCGTGAACGGCCCGCTTGATCTTGTGCTGGTGGGAGGGGCGGATCATGGCATCTCGCTGTTTGCGCTGTCGCATGAAGGCTGGCTTATTTGGCTGGATACATTCTTCGATACGACAAATACCGGGCTTTACAACGTTGCGACGCTTGAAAGCGTCGTTATCGCGGAACAGTTGATCATCACCGCTACATCCGGGCGCGATCCGGGCATCACTGTGCTCCGCATGCCTTTGGCGCAAATTGGCGGGCTGGTGTATAACGGCCAAGGCGGCACAAAGGACGACATCATCATCGCACGCGACGGTGTGACACAACTCAGCGGTGGTGGTGGTGCAAATGTCTTTGTCATTCGCCCACAAGCCCCCCCCATCACTATTACAGACTTCACGCCGGGGCTGGACCGGCTGGACCTTTCCGCCTGGCCCATGCTGCGCAATCTAAGTCAGCTTCAGGTTACGCCCCTAAGCACAGGCGCGCGCATTGCCTTTCGGGATTATGAACTGAACCTGCACACGAATTCAGGCCAACCACTCGGCGCAGAGGATATCTTTCCGAAAGGGTTGCAGGGGCCGGACAGGGTGATGGTGCTTAGCCTTGTGGAAATATATGGCCAACCGATACCGGACCCGGCCCCCACCGACCCACCACCCGATCCACAGCCGGAACCGGAACCCGAACCAGAGCCACAGCCAGAGCCAGAACCGGAACCGGAACCGGAACCAGAGCCTGAGCCTGAGCCAGAGCCAGAACCGGAACCAGAGCCTGAGCCTGAGCCTGAGCCAGAACCCGAACCAGAGCCGGAGCCAATCCCCACAGGCACCGGGTCATTGACCTTGCGGGACGCTTCCGGCCAACCGCTGCCGCAGTCGCTTGTCACCTTCACTCTGGACACGGGCAGCGAGGTCAGGCTGGCGGTCAATGGCTCCGGCACAGCCGCCCTTCCTGATCTGTCGATTGTCCATCTGGACGCAACCCGCCCGTGGGCCCCCGGCAGCCCTTCGATCACGGCGCGCGATGCGCTGGATGTCTTGCGAATGGCGGTGGGGGTTGCGCCTTCGTTCGGGCCTGCAACTGCGCAGCATTTCATTGCCGCGGATATCAACCGCGATGGAAAGGTAACGGCGCTGGATGCGCTGGAAGTGCTGCGCGCGGCTGTTGGTGTGCCCAGTGCCAATGCCCCATCCTGGGTGTTTCTGGACCCCGGCCAGAACCTTGACCATATCAGCGCGGGCAATGTCAGCTATCAAACTGGCCTGACGATGCCGGATTTCTCATCCCATAGCGATCTGGATATGACAGGCATACTGCTTGGGCATATGGGCTTGGCAACCTGAAACGGGCCACGCCAATACAGCGGGCCGCTCAGAGGCCAGAATCGCTTTTGGAAACAGGGCTAATCCAGTCTGCAAGGGTCGGCTCTTGTTCCTGCGCAGTGGCCAACGCATCGAAAAAGCCTGAAATCGCGGCATCAGCGGGCGTGTCTGAGGGGGCAACCTCTGGCGCAGCTCTGCCAAACTGGTCTTCGGCATGGGCCAGCAGACCAAGGTGATGCTGGCCCACCAGCGCCGCGTGAACCAGCCCAAGTGCATCTGCCCGGTGCAGATCGGCCAAGGCAACCCGCCCAAGGCGGCCCAGCGCTTGCCGATCCACTTGCAACAGCCCGTCAACGGGCAAGACCCTGCCCTGTGGCGGCGCAAACGGGGTCAGCAGCCCTGCGCGGGTAATCGCGTGCATTGCCGCGCGTGTCTGCCCCTCGGCCTGCACACGGTTGCGAAAGAAATCGACCACTTGCACCAGATCGGGGGCAAGCGCGCCGTCTGGCGTGAAAAAGGGCGGATCGTCGGGGTCATCGGTCACAAGGCCGCTTGCTTCATCCACCATCAGGGCAAATTCGTCACTGTTGGTCGCGCGCGCATGAAACGGGTGCACCCGCAAGATCGAGGGGGCATATGACCCGCGCCAAGCGCCATTCCCTGCCACAAGTGCACTCTGTGCACCAAGCCGCGTCAAGGCCACAGGCCACATGCCCGGAGCGCCGGGGCTGAACAGGATCGGCAGACAAGCGGCAACCTGTTCATGTTCCCCCAGCACAATCGGAACCACTGGATGGGCCTGAACAAACGCATAGGACGAAAAGCGCCGCCAGTGCAGCGCACCATGTCGGTCATGGCTGACCGGGGTCAGGGTCGGCCCGGCGCTCATGGCGCCGGGTCGCGTGATAAGAGGCGCGCGCCCATCAGGCGTTATACTGCTCGAAACCAATAATATTGGCGGATGAGAAGCCGCTCAGATCGCCGATATCCTTGAACTCGGCATAAGACCTGCCAGAACTTGTGTATACGCTGGCCCCACTGCCATCGACCCTGATTGCTGTCAGGATTGCATCCTCACCATTACCGATCAGCAGATACAAATCATCGCCGTTACTCAACCCTGTCAGGCCGGTTAAAGCGGCATCTAGTGTCGCACTGTCAAAATTTGCAACCGCGGTCGAAAAGACCAGAAGTCCGACATCAGCGCCTACTGCGCCCCCATCGGTCACCTGAAATTCGCTGCTATCGCCGCGCAGGGTATCTTGGCCGAAGCGATCAAAAGCAAATGCAATCCGGTCAGGCAAAGCCCCACCAAGGGTAAAGCCCGTGATCGTGTCAAAATCATTATCTCTAGAGCCTGCTTCGAAGATGATCGTGTTCACACCGGCGGCCGAGACGTCGATTTCATCATCGCCACCACGACCACGGATGACCGTGTCTACATTGGCCGCCACAATCACATCATCATTCGATGTTCCTGTGTAGCTAACCGTCGATCCAACCCCAATATCATTTGCGCTTGCTTCAGTCAGCTTGATCTCGATGACAGAGGATGTATCCAGATTCTCCATATCGAAAACATACAATGCCTCTGACGCAAAACTGGTGATCTGACCCAGCAACCGTACCCCAAATATTTCCGTCACCCCGTCGGGTGCCTCATTCGGGTTCCGCTCGCCCAGCGCGATGGTTGAATGCAAACCGCCGCTTGCCACCAGTTCGGCCTCGGTACCGTCGTCGCCCCCAACTTCTGTCAGCGCGGCAGGCAACAGCCGAACGACATCGGGATCAAACTCCATTTTAAGGATAAAGCGCTGGATCCCGCCAGAGGCGACATTATCCAGATCTGTGTAAACGAAGAAAGAACTGATGCCATCCTGAGCACCTTCAAAAACAGCCGTGAAAACCGAAGCCAGATACGCGACCACAGTCTCGCTTGTCTCTGCCGGTGTACCAGATGCGTTGCTGACCTCGGCGCTAAGGACAAGCTCTGTACCAGGGTTGATCCCGCTAATGTCCGGTGCGAAAGTGACGGACCAGTTCCCGTTTTCATCGACAGTTGGGTTCTGGGCGGGATCGGCGAAAAGCGTATCCTTCACATCGTCACCATTCCCGACAAACAGTGTGACTTGCTGACCCTCCTGCACCCCACGAGTCGTACCCGAAAAGGTGAACTCACCACTCGCGGCGATATCGGCAAGAATCAGCGCGCCATCTTCACCAATCGGATCAAAGCTGATCTCTGGCGGAATATTGGTGCTGATGCCGATATCATCTGTCACGGCAATGGGAAAGACCCCGTCAACGACCGACACATTCAGCGTAAACTCTGTCTGATCTGGCGCTCCGACTATCTGATCCGCGGAAACAGAGAAATTCCACGCGCCATCCACTACAGATACAAACTGCACCAAGGGATCTATGGAACCGTCATTGGCGGTAATCGTGATCGTCACCACCCCGGCTGCGCTGCCATCCGTTGGGTTTGCTGGCCCGTCAGGCACATCGGTCGTGGTGCCGGAAATGGTGAAGCCATTCTCGTATTCATCCAGCCCGACCACGAACGCGTCAGCAGGCTGAGTCACGGTGATCGTCGGGATCACCACATCATTGATGAAACCCGCCGTGCCCGTGCCTTCGTTTCCAGCGCCATCGACGGTTCGCACTTCGACGGTTTCCAGACCTGCCAGCGCCGTTACTGGAATATTCGCGCTCCACGCCTCGCCCGTCACTGTCGGGGCAGGATCCAGCGCAATCGCTGTGCCATTGATCAGCACTGTGACGGGCGCGCCGTCAACCGCGCCTGTGGCTGTGCCTGTCAGGACAACCGTTTCCAGCGCATCCCCACCACCATCGAACAATTCCGCGGCTGTCAGGGTGCCATCTGGCGTGATCCCTGCAAGGCTGGTCACGGTGACTGTGGGAGGGGCGGTATCGAGCGTGAATTCCAGTTCAGATGAATTGTCAGATGTGTTGCCCGCGACATCGGTCTGGCGCACAGTAACAGATTTTACGCCATCACCCGTCAGCGTGAAGCTGGCCCCTTCAACCGGGGTCCAGGTCGTGCCCCCGTCTAGCGAATATTCCGCCGAGGCGCCCTCTTCCAGATTGGTGATATTGACCGTGCCGTTGCTGGTTTCTCCGGCCACCGTGCCCGTGTCTTGCGCAAGCCCAAGGACAGGCGCATCCGGGGCTACGGTGTCTTTGGTCAGCGTCACGTCCTGCGCCGGGACTGGAACCCCGTCAATCAAGCTGGTCGCGCTGATTACGAAATCACCCTCATCGGTTGGCAGATCGTCAGGGTTAAAGCTGGTGTCCCAACGGCCCTCACCATCCGCCTGAATGTTCCTTGTGGCCCCCCCGATCGCGACGGTCACATCCGCATCCGGCAGAGACACGCCCTCAACAACCAATGGCTGCCCCGCCGCTTCCGCGTTGATGAAGCCCCCCGTTGCAGGGCTGGTAACTGCCACAGGCGGGGTCGAGAAATCGGTGGTGGCCGTGGTGCTGCTGGAATCCGAGTTCAGCGCGATATCTGCAACGCTGGCGCTGATGGACACTTCGGCCCCGTCGCCCAACGCATTGATCACCGACGCTTCAATAAAAGCTGACCAGCTTCCATTGGCCTGCACGGTAACGCCCGCGATGCTCGCACCGTTGAACATGAGGGTGACAGGCTGGCCTTCCTCAACCCCGACAGTTTCGCCGCGGATCGTGACACCGATAAAGGTGTTTACCGTTTCGATCACAACATCTTCGATGCTGATATCTGCGATGAAATCAGTCTGGACGGTAACCTCAGCCTCTGCCGCCGGGTTGCCCGCCCGGTCCGAGACATTCGCAGTGATCACGATCTCATCGCCGCTGTCCAACCCAAGCGCGGCAATATCCGCCTGCGTGATTGCAAGCGACCATGCTTCACCCGAAACGCTCGTGGTGAATTCGGTGCCGTTCAGGTCCAGTGTGACCATCTGGCCATTCTCGACCCCTTCGGCAGTGCCTTCGATCACAAAGCCATCGGCGGCTTCGGCGGCATTCAGGATACCATCACCTGCGATTGGAGTGGTGATCTCAATCTCGGGGGCGATTGTGTCGATACTGACAGTGATCATGCCAGTGATCACTTCTTCTTCGCCATCTTCGTTCGTGCGCGTGGCGGAAAAATTCAGGACCTGTGTTCCCTGCGGCAGCGCCGCGCGCTGCTCTGGTGTTAGGGCGTCGAGCACCCATCCACCTTCACCATCATTCGCAGCTTCATCAAAGGATGCACTGAGCGTTTGCTCCTCGCCCTCTGGGCCGACAGTGACGGTCACGACATCAGTGGCGAGAAGTTCGCCTGATGCAGCGCCAAACACCTGCTGCAGGCTTTGAGGGGAGCTGAATGAGGCATCGTTCAGAACAGGTAGCGCTGCCGACCCGCCACCGCCACTGGATGACGAGCCACTACCGCCGCCACCACCCGCTGCGGCTGCTGCCGCAAGGCCAAGCCCGCCAACAGCCGCCGCAATGCCGCCGCTGCCAATACCGCCGCCGGTAGCACCTGCCGCTGCGATTCCGGCGGCCACATCGGCCACCAATTCCGCCGCTGCAGCGCTGATCAACAGCGTGCCATCGGCAGCCACCTGCACGGAGGACGCCGCGACTTGCACCTGCTGACCATTCGAGAGCGTAAGTTGCACGGTTCCGTCAGAATTCAGCGCGACCGACCGGACACCTGCGATATCGAGCGCGTTGACCATCCCCTCGGCACTTTGAGCCTGCGCCAGAAGTGGCAAGGTCATCAGCGTAGCGCCTAGCCCGGCGGCCATGCGACGCTGGTTCTTGGCAATCCATTTCTGGATATACGCCTTTCGTGCTGCGGGTGACATGTCTGCGCGCAAATTCAGAGTCAAATCAGGGTTGTGCTCATTCATCGGAGCCCTCGTTCAAAAGTGGTTAATAGAAAAAAATCTTTAATTGAGACGATACTTGCATAGAGCAAAAACCAATAAAAGGGCTGATGATGCTCTATGGCTGATTTTTTGCTGATGCTGTGTCCCTTTTAGTTGCAAAGGCATCCGACCTTGCCGATTGGTTTTCTCCAACGGCAATTGGTGCAGCAGGAAAACCTGCTTCAAGCGAGGTCTGACTTTGTTTGATCAGGACGATCTGGTTGGGTCGGGTCGCTTCACCACGTCTGACGCCCTCGCCCAGATCTGAAATATCACCCAGATCAGGATCGAACAGGCTGTGCTGCGAAAAGAACCTGACCTCGGGGAAGCATTACCTCGCGGCGCGCCACGCGCCAGCCACAGGATCGTGCAAGTTGGTTCACATCCTCTTCCAGAATGTGAAATGGCGCGCGATTGTGATGGGTCACAACACCGTCGGCCTGCCGATACGGCGTCATCAGCGCAACCGGATCGGGTGCAAGGAATACTGTAAAAAGGAAACAGTCCAGCCGCTCGAAACGGTGCAGGTTGGTCAATGCGCGATGCAACTGGGCAAAGGGCAGATGCGGAAAAACCGCAAAGGCGATCGCATGGGTAATATGGGCCGGAATGCCGGGAAAATCGAACCGGGCATCTTCAACAAGCTGCGCGGGGTCAAGGCGCGCAGGGTCTGCCAGTTCCGCGCGCCATCCTGCCAGCATAATCGCGCGCGAGGCGTCGGTGGCCCAGTAATGGCCCGGCTCCAGATATGGCACGGCCTTGCAACCCAATCGCAGCGCCCCGGCACCGATATCGAGAAGGTGATGATGCGGCAAAAGCCCGGCCTCTCGAAGGACCTTCAGCTCAATCCGTCCGGTTTCTTCCCACCGCCCACCGACAATGGCACGGTGCCGTCCGGCGGAAATGGCCGAGTCATAGAAGCCAACGGTTTCATAAGGATTCGTGGACAAATGCATCACTTTTACAGAGGGGTTGCAGGCCATCTTGCCCAAAGGTTGCTTGAACGCTGTCGCGAGAGCAAGTCAAGACCGCTTGTCACATTTCCAATGCAACAGGTTGCGCCCGGAAGCAGGCGTGCGAGGTCAGGCGCACGCGGTGCATCAGGCCGCAAGGACCGGCTGAATGCAGCGTCTTTTCGACATCCGCCTTGCTACAGCATTACTTACCTAATTGAATCATATTTTGTTTTCTGCTTTTCTCCGCTGGCCCTCTGCGAGGATTATCGGTGGACAGCCCCTTTTCAATAGCACTCAACCTGATCGCCAGCGGCGATGCCGTTCTGATGCAGATCATCGGGCTGTCATTGCGGGTGACGTTAAGCGCGGTTCTGATCGCGTGCCTTGTCGGCCTGCCGCTGGGGGCAGCGCTGGCGCTTGCACGTTTCCCCGGGCGCGGGGTGGTGATCGTGACCTTCAACGCGCTTATGGGATTGCCGCCTGTGGTGGCGGGGCTGGTCGTTTATCTGATGCTCTCACGCTCTGGCCCTTTTGGGTCGCTGGCATTGCTGTTCACACCTACGGCCATGATCATTGCGCAAACGCTGCTGATCCTGCCCATCATTGTATCGCTGACCCGATCGGTGGTCGAAGATCTGTGGGCAGAGTATCGCGAGCAGCTTCGCAGCCTTGGTGCGGGGCGGTTGCGATCTGTGCCCACGCTGCTGTGGGATGGTCGCGTCAGCCTGTTGACCGGCGTGCTGACAGGCTTTGGCCGCGCCAGCGCCGAGGTCGGCGCGGTGCTGATCGTTGGCGGGAACATCGCAGGCCATACGCGCACCATGACCACGGCCATTACGCTGGAAACCAACCGCGGGAACCTTGGGCTGGCGGTGGCGCTGGGGATCATCTTGCTATCCCTCACGCTGGCGCTGAACGCTGCTGCATGGGGGGCTGGACAATGGGCGCGGGGGCGGTTGGGATGACGGCAGTGCATACGCCAGACCCTGCAATCCTTCCACTGTCGCTGGAGGGGGTAAGCTATGCCGTGGCGGGAGAGCCGCTGCTGGCCGATCTGTCGCTGCGCATCGAGGCCGGACGCAGGTTGATCGTCATAGGTGCGAATGGCGCTGGCAAAAGCCTGTTTTTGCGCCTGTGTCACGGACTGATCGACCCGACTTCGGGGCGCAGGCTTTGGGCGGATGGGTCTGTGCGGGCAAGCGCGCAAGCGATGGTGTTCCAGCGCCCGGTGTTGCTGCGCCGGTCTGTGTCGGCGAATATGGACTACCCGCTTGCTCTGATGGGCCTGCCCAGCGCCGAGCGGCGCGAAAAAGTTGCACGCACCCTGGACCGCTTTGGCCTGAACGCGTTGGCCGACCGCCCCGCGCGCCTGTTATCTGGCGGAGAGCAGCAGCGTCTTGCACTGGCGCGCGCATGGGCAATGGCCCCGCAAGTGCTGTTTCTGGACGAGCCGACTTCGGCCCTTGATCCATCGGCCACGCGGATCATCGAAGATATGATCGCGCAATTCTCGGAGGACGGGATTACCATTGTCATGTCGACGCATAACCTTGGACAGGCGCGCCGCCTTGCGCAGGATGTGGCCTTCCTTCACCGCGGACGGCTGATCGAACATCGGGCCGCACCCGAATTTTTCGCCGCGCCTGCCGCGCCTGAGGCACGCGCCTTTCTTGCAGGTGATTTGATCTGGTAATCAACCGGAGGCCCGAAATGGTACATACCCGCCAAGTTATCCTGTCCCCTGCCTTGGGCCTTGCGCTTCTGGGCGCAGTGCCCGCCAGCGCGCAGGATTTCATCACCGTCGCTTCGACCACCTCGACCGAGAATTCGGGACTGTTCGGACATATTCTGCCACTCTTCACCGCCGAAACCGGCATCGCGGTGCGCGTTGTGTCTCAGGGGACAGGTCAGGCATTGGAGACGGCGCGACGTGGTGATGTTGATGTCGTCTTTGTCCATGCCCGCGCACAGGAAGAGGCATTTGTGGCGGAAGGCTACGGCGTGCAGCGCTTTGAAGTGATGTATAACGATTTCGTCCTTGTCGGCCCCAGCGATGATCCGGCAGGCTTGCGCAACGCCGCAGATGCAATCGCCGCCATGACCGCCCTTACCGAAGCAGGGGCAACCTTCGCCTCGCGCGGCGATGATAGCGGAACACATATGGCCGAAATGGCCCTATGGAACGCAGCAGGGCAATCGCCAGACGGGGCATGGTATCTCTCGACGGGGTCCGGGATGGGGGCAACGCTGAACCTGGCCGCACAAATGCCCGCATATGCGCTGACCGATCGCGGGACATGGCTTTCCTTTACCAATCGCGGACCGCTGGAGATTATGTTCGAGGGCGACCCGATGCTGTTCAACCCTTATGGCATTATTCTTGTGAACCCCGAACGCCACCCGCATGTGAAGGCCGAACTGGGCCAGACCTTCATCGACTGGATCATCTCGAACGAAGGTCAAAGTGCTATAGAAGAATTCACGGTCAACGAAAAACGCCTTTTCTTCCCTGCCGCACAATAGCGCCCCCATGTTCAAAAACCGCTTGCAAAGGGGTCCGACTGGTCGGGAGCGTGTTGTTCATGTGGCACATTATTTACCAGTAATTCAGTGCAAGAGAGGGCCACAGCGATACACAAGCGTATAGCCAAGATCCGCATCCGACCCTGCGCGGAATATCTCATCGCATGGACCAAAGCCTGTACTAAACGGCTCCAACCTCTCCAGCACTTTCTGCAACTCATCCTCGTAGACTGGCGAATAAATGACCCATATCCTGTCACCTTCGGCTGCGCTCTGCGCCTGTGTGAACATGTCGACAGGTACGAGCGTCATCGTTGCCTCAAAAGCTGGGGCCACAAAGGGCAAAGTGATCGCAGCCGCGACCGATACATGGACAAGCCCCCCCTTCCCGCGCGTTTCAGCCTCTACAACGGCGGTCGCAAGCCGAAGATGGCTTTTTTCCTGATACAAGGCTGCATGAAGCGCACTGTATCCCAAGCCGGCGATAAGAAGCGTTGCCAGACCCAGCCGGATCGTTTCAGCGCCCGGCCTGCCAAGTGCCGCCCGCATGAAAAAGCTGCCCAGCACCGCAAAACCCGCTGCAATCACGATGCCCACGACAGGCTGAACAAAGGCAAAATGCCGTGTGTAAATAATGGGATAAAGGCCCAGCGCACTAAGGGTTGCAATTCCACCTAGAAAGGCTGCGCAAGACCACGCGACAAAGGGTATCCGACGTGCACCAGCCAGAAACCCGATCACCAATAATACGCTACAGGTAACCGCGACGATACGTTGCGCATAATACCCGCTCGACATGCGGTACCACGGATCGAACATACCGAACATGATTGACATGAAACCAAGCGGACCAATCCCCTCACCCCCCTGAAGGAAGGGCAGTTTCAGATAGGCATTGGTATAGTGCGCCGCCCAAACCGAAAAATTCTCGGCGGTGATGTGAGAGGTCACGGTAAAATGCCAAAGTGCTGCAAGAACTGTCAAACCCAGCATCACAAAAACCGGAGAGTGACCCGCAACCGTTAACGGCCTTTTCCACCGCGCCGCAGCGGCAAGACCCGCCGTCATACCGGCAATCAGCAAAGGCGCGCTGAATGAAAACAGGATCGCAAAAACACCAGCACCCGCAAGTATAACAAGGTCTGGACGTCGCCCCCCGCGTTGCGCGGCCCGGATCGTTGCATAAAGCAACAGACTTGTTGCCATGATATCGAAGGAATATTGCTTGATCTCCAGACCATAGCGCACCCCGAAAGGCGACAGGAACACAAGTGCCAGTGCAATCGGTGCAAGCGTGGCCGCATTCAACCGCAGCAGCGCCAGCAGCATGAACACCATAGCACCAAGGCTTCCCGCGATACTCAGCAATCGCAGGCCATGATAGTGTTGATCGCCAAAAAGCCATGATATGCCGCTTGCCGCAAGCAGGTAGCCCGGTGGCGCGGCTTGTGCATGTTCCGGCAATGGCCTGAAGGCATCTGACATGCTTGCCAATGGCAAGTTCGCCATCAGCATCGCCTCATCAAGCCAGACTTCCGGGTTATCCAGAAAAGCAATGACGCGCGACGCCACAACAAGCGCAACCACAATACCAAGGAGCCAGACCGAATGCAGCGACGGTTTTGACGTCGGCACTACGATAGTATCTGTCGACACGCGGCGACTCCTGAAAAATGCTGCCTCTGTGTCGGACAATCAGCGCTTCGGGGCTTTTGTTCCCAAAGACTCGACGAAGTTTCGCGATTATCGTTGAATTTACATCAGTTGCAGACTGCCAACCGAGAGCAATCCGACTGCAAACCTCAGTAAATTGCGCAGAATACCAAACGAAAACGAGATCTGCACAGATTTGTTTGCGGTCAGCACCCCAACCGCGCCAATAAGGACAATCAGCACGACAACCAGCGGCGCGCTGAAAAAGGCGGCCACTGCAACCCCGAGTGCTGTTAGCAAAAAGCAAACGAATGTCGCCTCGAATATCGGGATGGTATGCATCGGCGGACGCTCAACAGCGGGGCTTTGCCGCTGCAAGAGTGGGCGCGCAAGGGCTTCACCAGAAGTTACCAAACTCAGCGCCAGATAGCTGATCATCAGCCCCCAGATCGCCTGAGAGCTTAGGGGTAGGGCAAACAAAAGCGGCACGAATACCAGCAGGTTCAAACCCCATTCGCGCGGGCCAAGTGCCATAACCCAGTCTGCAACCGAACTTTGACGTGCCGAAAGATGTTCGACCTCGCAGCCCAATTTCTCGACCTGTGTCCTTAGTTTTTGCGACGTCGTCACAGTGATCGCCTTGGACGCTTTCGGCCAGACTTTCAGATCAGCAACTGAATCGCCCATGTAACTGAAGCCCTGTGGAAAAGCCTCGCTCAGGAATTCTGCCTTGCGCGACCCTTTCAGATTGATCCCCTCGCCAGAGCCGTGGACGATATCGAATATGCCCTGAAATTCTGCGATCTTCTCGGCTAGCTTCTGGTCTGAGGCGGTGACAAGCGCCGTTTTAACCCCCTGCGCACGTCGCTGCGTGATATATTGCACCACTTCGTCGTTGTAAGGCAGCGCCTTGACATCAACAGGCCCAAGCGTTGCAAGACGCTGTTTCAGCGCGGCGCGCCCCCCAAGCAACGCGCCAAAGGCGATGAAAGGTGTCCTCCAATCGTTTGCAAGTGCCGCCCAAAAGGTTTCGTAAAGCATATCCGAATGAATTAGCGTACCATCCAGATCAGCCACAAGAACAGGCTGGGCAGGGTCGGGTGCGTGTGACGAGTTATCTGTATCTGACCGATGCCGGACTGATAGCGACTGCCTCTCAGGCGATCGTTCATGCATGCCAAGCCTACCAATGCGACCTCTCGCGCAAAGCGTGCAAGGAAAACGCGCACCCGTCAATAACCTAAATTTGCCGGGAACAATTCATCGCTATCGCAGTTAGCGCGCGTATAAGATTAAGTTAATAATGCAGCAAGAACGTTGGTTCTGCTGCAAAGGTTGTGTCGCGTTCATTTGCCCTTGCAGATCTGATTTTCATAAAGATCTGCCTGCGTTCCTGTCCTGTCAGATCAAGTCGTATCGCCATTCGGCCGTCACACTAAATCAGGAATAGATCATGCTAGCGCCCTACAAGCAGAATGCCCATCTCGGACATAAAGAGGCCAACAGGGCTGGAATTCGTGATTACATGCGGATCGCACGCTTCGATCACATGACGAAACAGATCTTCATTATACCCGGTATCGCTGCTGCATTGATGTTGCGACCGCATGTAACCGATCAACTCTATACCAATCTGATCATCGGTTTCGCTGCGGCGGTCGCCATTGCTTCCGCAAATTATGTTATCAATGAGTGGCTGGACCGCGAATTTGACGCGCACCACCCAGAAAAATCACAACGTGCTGCTGTACAGACCGCGCTAGATGTCCGCGTTGTCTACGGGTTTTATGCTGCGCTACTGGCTGCCGGGTTGGCGCTCGCAGCGTCAGTGAACCAGACATTTCTTGCTATCGCTGTAGTGTTTGCAATAGCGGGCATCCTCTACAATGTGCGCCCGTTTCGAACCAAGGATCGCGTTGTAATTGATGTCTTGAGTGAATCGCTGAACAATCCGCTACGGTTAATGCTGGGTTGGACAATGGTCGACCCGGGCACTTTGCCGCCCATCAGCTTGCTTATGGCATTCTGGTTTGGCGGAGCGTTCCTGATGAACAGCAAGCGGCTTGCGGAGTTTCGCGAGATCGTAGCGACACGAGGGCGCGAAACCCTTGAACTCTATCGTCCATCCTTCGCGCTATACAGCGAGAACTCTCTCTCGGTCGCGAATCTGGCCTATGCATTGGCTTGCGCTTTCTTCATTGCCATTTTCGCAGTGAAGTATCGCATCGAATATATCCTGCTCTTTCCGCTTCTGGTTGCCCTATTTGCCGAATACTACTTGCTGACATTGCGTCCCGCTTCGGTGGCGCGCGCGCCAGAAAAATTGTTCAAAGCGCGGCGCCTGATGTTGCTTAGCGGTCTTGCAGGCGCCGTCGCGGTTTTGACTACGTTTGTTGACATTCCGATACTAGATCGACTTACGGATCAGCATTTCATCGAGTTGATGACGACAACATTGCCAGCGGACTAGCACGGAGCGCCGCAAATGAAAGATGCACGATTCTTCCGCTATGTTCTGACGGGCGGTACGGCGGCTTGCGTCGATCTGGGTGGTTTCATGGTGCTGATATGGATGGGTATGCCGCTGATCGCAGCGGCGGCAGCCAGTTTCATACTTGCGGCGGTGGTGAATTTCCGGCTTTCGGCCAGATATGTCTTTCGTGCCAAAGGGGATCTGCGGCGATTTGGGCTGTTCTTTCTCTTCGCTATTCTTGGGCTCGTCATCAACGCGGGCGTGACCGTATGGTGTGTGCAGATGGCCGGATTTCCAGCATCAATGGCCAAGGTGTTTGGAATCGGCGTCGCTTTCGTGTTCAACTTTTCGGTCAATGCGGCAATCGTGTTTCGCAGGGACGCGCCCAGCAAAGCGTGATCACACCCGACAGCGTGCGATGTTACCACACAGGCATGAAACGCCGTCCAGAACGCCTAACACCGGGTGTGCATCCGGTATCCGGGGTGGAACAATAGCCGCACCGAGGTGATCATGCGGTCCGCCTGTCGTGTCGTGCGGTCCAGTACAAGCAACCCTTCGCCAAGTTTGCAGCCAAGGACAGCCGCCTCTTGTTCCGTGGCGGCAATGCCCGAAAAGGTGAAATCACCGCCATCAAAAGCCACTTCTCGCACCAGCCATTCGTTCGGGCTGAGTTTCTCAAACTCTGCGGACAGCACATCAGGAACCGCGATGGAGTTAATCCAGCGTGTTTCGAACACATAAGGTCGATTGTCAGCAGTATAGAGTGTTTGCAGGTGCAAGATCGGTTGCGTGCCGTCAAGCTGAAGGCGGGCTTGCACATCTGGCGGCGGCACACGCATTTCGCGCAGGAAAATCTTGTAGCCATAGCGTTGGCCCCTGCCCTCGATTTCCTCGCGTATGACCGGAATGCTGAATTCAGCGCGGCGCACCGGGTTCAGGGCCACGCGTGTGCCCGCCTTGCGCCGCCGTTCCAGCAACCCGGCATCTGCCAGCCCCCGCAAGGCACGGTTGACCGTAGCACGTGCGCAGCCGAATTCCGTCGCAAGATCGGCTTCATGTGGGATCAGATCACCAGGCTTCCAGACGCGCTGGCTGATGCGCAGGCGCACTTCATCCTGCACCGTCTGCCATGTCTTGCGGTCATCATCTGTCACAAGCATTGTCCAAGGTCGCGCATCGCATCCCGATATGCGTTGGTAATCTCTTGGTGTTTGACATGCTGGCCGTGCTGGACCATGTGCCGACCGGCCGACCACACATCCTGCACCATTCGATCATCCCCTGCGAAAATATAGCTGTCCAGAATTTTGTCGCCTTGCCTGTTCATCAGGTCAATATGGGTACTGTCAAGCGCCATCAGATCAGCCAGCAACCCCGGCTTCAACCCGCCGCCAGGGCGACCGGCGGCCAACGCGCCCCCTTTGGTGATTTCAGCAAACAGGCGATGACCGGTGGTTTTGGAACGCGTGGCAAGAACGGCGCGGGACCTGTCGCGCAGTCGTTGGGAATATTCCAGTGTCCGCAATTCCTCGGCCAGTGCTATGCGGATATTGGAATCCGACCCGATAGCGATGGTCCCACCTGCACCCAACCAGCGCACCGCGTCAAAAATGCCATCCCCAAGGCTGGATTCGGTAATTGGGCACAAGCCCGCAACAGCGCCGCTGCGTGCCAGCGTTTCGGTTTCATGGGGCAACATCTGGGTGCAATGAATGAATGTGAACCCCGAATGCAGGTTCAGGTTTTCCAAAACCCATTCTACAGGGCGCTTGCCCAAAGCGGCCCTGACCTCATCCACCTCGGCCTGTTGTTCGGCCAGATGCATGTGCACCGGCCCATCGGACAGGGCAACGGTCTGCGCAAGACTATCAGGTGTCACAGCGCGCAGGCTATGCGGTGCCACCCCCATCCGGCAATCAGATGGCAAGACGCGAAGGGCACCAGCCGCCGCTTCATAAAGCCGCGCGAACTGGTCAGGGTCATTGCCAAAGCGGATTTGACCCGCACTCAAGGGCCGTCGGTCCAGCCCGCCGAACTGGTAATGCACTGGCAGGAGAGTCAGCCCGATACCGGTCCTTGCTGCCGCGGCGATGACACGTTCGGACATTTCAGCAAGGTTGGCATAGGGCGTGCCATCGGGCTGGTGATGCAGATAGTGAAACTCGACATTGGCGGCATAGCCCGCCTCCAGCATCTCCATTTGTACCTGTGCTGCAATGGCTTCGACATGGGCAGGTGTCAGCCGATCCAGAAACCGGAACATCAGCTTGCGCCATGTCCAGAAACTGTCACGCGGGTCAGGGCCGCGCGCTTCGGTCAAGCCGGACATAGCGCGCTGAAATGCGTGGCTATGGGCATTGGCAGGGGCGGGCAGCAAGATGCCCACAATTTGCGCGCCAGTTTTCGGTGCGTCCGGTTGCACATCCTCGATGCATCCGTTCGCACCGACCGTCACAAGAACATCGCGCGCCCAACCACGGGCGGTCAGCGCCTGTTCAGCCCAGATCTTCATCAATTTACCCTCTTGACAGGTTAATATGTATATACATAAACATAATATAACCACTTTAATCAAGGTCTATCATGCTTCTGACCAATGCAAACATCGCCACCGTGACCGAGGCAGGCCATTACGGCCTGATTGAAGGGGGCATTATCGCCATTGCTGACGAACATATTGTCTGGGTCGGCCCTGCCGACGCGCTGCCTGCTGTCTTTTGCACAGATGAGCGGCAGGACCTTGGCGGCAGGCTGATTACACCGGGGCTGGTAGATTGCCACACGCATGTCATTCACGGCGGCACCCGCGCGCGCGAATTCGAGATGCGGCTGGAAGGGGCAAGCTATGAGGCGATTGCGCGGGCGGGTGGCGGCATTGCCTCGACCGTGGCGCAAACCCGCGCCGCTTCAGAAGATGCGCTGGTCGCCTCTGCCCTGCCCCGCGTCGATGCGCTGATCGCCGAGGGGGTGACCACGCTGGAAATCAAGTCTGGCTACGGGTTGGATACGGACACCGAATTGCGGATGCTGCGCGCTGCGCGGCGTATTGGCGAAATACGACCCATCCATGTTTGCACAAGCTTTCTGGGTGCACATGCCGCGCCATCGGGAATGGATGCCGACACATATCTCGACACGATATGCCTGCCCACGTTGCGCGCGGCACATGCCGAAGGGCTGGTCGATGCTGTGGACGGGTTTTGCGAGGGGATCGCATTCTTACCCGACCAAATTCGCCGCGTGTTTGATGCCGCGCGCGCCCTTGGTCTGCCGGTCAAACTGCATGCCGAACAGCTTTCCAATACCGGCGGCGCGCGGCTTGCGGCCGAATTCGGCGCGCTATCGGCGGATCATCTGGAATATGCCAATGACACAGATGCGGCAGCCATGGCGAAAGCTGGCACAGTCGCCGTAATCCTGCCCGGTGCGTTCTACACATTACGCGAAACCCAAGCCCCGCCAATTTCCGCCTTTCGCGCCCACGGCGTGCCAATGGCGCTGGCGAGTGATTGCAACCCCGGATCATCGCCCCTGACCTCGATCCTGCTGACAATGAACATGGGCGCGACCTTGTTTCGCATGACGCCCGAAGAATGTCTTGCCGGGGTCACCCGAAACGCAGCCCGCGCATTAGGGCTGAACGACCGCGGCAGCATCACACCAGGCGCACGGGCCGATCTGGCAATCTGGGATGTCGAGCACCCGCGCGATCTGTCCTATCGCATCGGGTTCAACCCGCTCTGGAAACGCGTTTACAAAGGTAAACTATGACCATCATCCTGACCCCCGGCGCGGCGTCTTTGGCGCAACTGGAAACAATCTGGCGCACTGGCACGCCCGCACGCCTGACCGACGCGGCCCGCCCCGCGATTGACGCCGCCACTGACATGGTCGCGCGGGCTGCCGCCGGTGATGTTGCGGTCTACGGTGTCAATACAGGCTTTGGCAAGCTGGCCTCGGTTCGCATTGCCCCCGGCGATACAGCGCAACTGCAGCGCAATCTGATCCTGTCCCATTCCTGTGGTGTAGGCGAGGCGCTGGACATCCCCACCACGCGGCTGATGATGGTGCTGAAGCTGTTGTCAGTCGGGCGCGGCGCGTCGGGCTTGGCCTGGGACACAATCGCGCTGTTGCAAGACCTGCTGGCGCTGGACGTGACACCTGTGATCCCCGCGCAAGGCTCTGTCGGGGCCTCGGGCGATCTGGCCCCGCTGGCACATATGGCTGCGACCCTGATCGGCGCGGGAGAGGCATATTTCAACGGCGAGAGGATGCCATCTGATGCAGCGCTGGCGCGCGCGGGTCTGTCGCCCGTGACGCTTGGCCCCAAGGAAGGGCTGGGTCTGATAAATGGCACCCAGTTTTCCACCGCTTGCGCATTGGCGGGCTATTTCGACGCCATGCGCAATGCGCAAAGCGCCGTCGCGACATCCTGCCTGTCAACCGATGCGATCATGGGATCGACCGCGCCGCTGGAACCTGCCATTCATGAATTGCGCGGCCATAAGGGACAAATCGACGTTGCCCGCGCCATGCGTTCCATCATGCACGGCTCGGATATCCGCGAAAGCCACCGCGACGCGGATGCCCGCGTGCAAGACCCCTATTGCATCCGCTGCCAGCCGCAAGTGACGGGGGCTGCGCTGGACTTGCTGCGCTTTGCGGGCCGCACGCTTGAAATCGAGGCCAATGCCGTATCCGACAACCCGTTGGTACTGGTCGATGAGGGCAAGATCGTTTCAGGCGGGAATTTCCATGCCGAACCTGTAGCATTTGCCGCTGACCAGATCGCGCTGGCCGTGGCCGAAATCGGCGCGATCGCGCAGCGCCGTGTCGCGCTGATGGTGGACCCGACGCTGAGCCACGATCTGCCCCCGTTCCTGACGCCGGAACCGGGGTTGAATTCAGGGTTGATGATTGCGGAAGTAACCTCTGCCGCGCTGATGAGCGAGAACAAACATCTGGCCAACCCCTGTTCGACCGATTCCACGCCCACCTCGGCCAATCAGGAAGACCATGTGTCGATGGCGGCGCATGGCGCGCGGCGGCTGGTGCGTATGAACGCAAACCTGAACGTTATTCTGGGGGTCGAGTTGCTTTGTGCCGCCCAAGGGGTAGAGTTTCGCGCGCCATTGGCGACCTCGCCTGTCTTGCAGCGCCTTATGCAGATAACCCGCGATAGCGTGCCTGCCTTGGGCGCGGATCGCTACATGGCCGATGACCTGAGCCGCGCGGCCACGCTTGTCAGCAACGGGCATGTTGCGGCAGCTTGTGCGGTTGCAAACCTGCTTGAGGGCACGCCATGATCCCGGTCGAGGTGACGCGCGGCGATGGGCCTGTCGTGTTGGGCCTGCCGCATACTGGCACATGGTTGCCGCAGGATGTATTCGCTCGTCTGAACGCGCGCGGGCAGATGCTGGCCGACACAGACTGGCATATCGAGCGGCTGTATGACGGGCTGTTACCCGGTGCCACGACCGTGCGCGCCAGTTTTCACCGCTATCTGATCGACGCCAATCGCGACCCGTCTGGCGAAAGCCTGTATCCGGGGCAGAACACCACCGGGTTGGTGCCCCTGAGTGATTTCGATGGCGCGCCGATCTGGACCACCCTGCCCGACACGGCCCAGATCGAAACCCGCCGCGCCAGCTATCACGCCCCCTATCATGCCGCGCTGGCCGCGGAACTGGAACGGGTCCGCGCGCGGCATGGGGTTGCAATCCTGTATG
>SLAT01000318.1 GCA_007126715.1 Roseinatronobacter sp. | reverse complement strand
CGGGGTGGGCGTTTTCGAGATGGAGGACGGCTCCGGGCTGTGGGAGGTTGGCGGGTATTTCACCGAATGCCCCGATGACATCGAATTGACTCTGCTGGCACAAGCATTCGGCGCAACGCCTTTTCTGGTGTCGGAATTGCCCGAAATCGACTGGGTGGCCAAGGTGCGCCGTGATCTTTCGCCGGTCGAGGCGGGGCGCTTCTTCGTGTATGGCAGCCATGATGCAGACAAGCTGCCTGACGGGCGTGTTGGCCTGCTGATCGAGGCGTCGATGGCCTTTGGAACCGGCCATCACGGCACAACGCTGGGCTGCCTGCGCGCGCTTGATCGGCTGGATCTGGCCGGGTTTCGGGGGCGCAATGTGGTTGATATCGGATGCGGCACGGCTGTGCTTGCAATGGCGGCTGCGAAAATCTGGCCTGAACCTGTGCTTGCCAGTGATATCGATGCCATCGCGGTCGAGGTTGCACAGGTGAATATGGCGGCCAATGGCCTGTCAGATCGCGTTCACTGTCTGGAAGCGACAGGGTTTGACCACCCGGATTTGCAGGCCGCTGCGCCCTTTGATCTGGTATTTGCCAATATCCTGATGGGCCCATTGATCGAGCTTGCGCCGGAAATGGGCCAGGTCACGGCGTCTGGCGGTTATGCGATATTGTCGGGCTTGCTGGTCGAACAGGCCGAAAAGGTGCTTGAAGCCTATGTTGCGGCAGGTTTCGGGCTGTATCATCGCGAAGATATTGGGGAATGGACCACATTGACCCTGAAACGCTGATCTGCTGCGAAATCGTCCCCGGCCTGCCCCAGTTTCGCCGAATTCCGCTGCTAGTGTTGGCCAAGCTGAACTGACATGCGCCTTGATCTGCGCGGTGAACTTCTGGGACAGGACAATGACGGAAGCACAGAGAGCGGAATTTGAACGACGCCGGCTTGCTATATTGCAGTCGAGTATCAAGAATGACCCGAAGCACCGTCAATACACGCGCAAGCGGCGGTTGTCGGTGACGGCGTCCATTCTGGGAAGCTTCGTTGTGTTCGGCGTTGTGCTGCTGTTGCTCAAGAGCTTCATTCTGGCACTTGAGGGGCAGGATGCCTACACGCAAATGGTTGCCCCGATTTTGCAGAGCCAGCCAGAGGGCGGGGTGATCGCCCTTGCTGTTGCCCCTGACCCCGTCTCGACTGGGATTGCGGAAATGCTCAAGCCCCTGTTTGCGGCTGAACAGGCCTCTGCTGTGTCAGAGGGGGTGACTGTGCCCTTGAACATGTCTGTCACTCAAGACTGAGAAAACATGTGACCAGCGGTCAGATTGCAACTCTTGCCTTGCGTGCCCCCTTGCCTTGGGCTGCGCGGGTCAAATAGAAAGCCGCCCGAAATGGGGCGGCTTGGGGTATTCGGTGGCAGATGCGCTGCGTTGTCTGATTTTATCAGAAACGCCCCTTGGCAACACTCTCGATGTCGCCACGGCACAAGCCGACATCGGCAAGTTCGCGGTCAGAGAGCGCGCTCAGTTCGCGCCGGGTGATGCGTTCGTCGTTCCAGGTCTTGAGGGTGGCGAATAAAGTGCCAAGCGACAGGCCCTGGAAACCGGCGAGCACCTGTTCCGTATGAATACGGCTTTGTGCGTAATAGGCCATGATGGTCTCCATAGGGTAAAGTTATCAGACCGCATATTTCTTATGCGGATACCTGCCATATATGCCTAACGCCTGTGCGCGACTAGAATACAAAAACGCAAGCCTATTATGCAACTGCAGCATGGCTTGAGTTATGTCTTGCCTGTTGGTCTGCGATGAAACCCTTGGCAGATGTTCGCCTTTCGTGCTAATTGAACCAAAGAGCAGGTCACAACAATAAAACAAGAGGCTGCGATGCGCGTAATCGGCATTGACCCAGGGCTGCGCAATTTGGGCTGGGGTGTGATTGATGCAGATGGTGTCCATCTGCGCCATGTGGCCAATGGGGTGTGCCGGTCCGACCCGACGGGGACACTGGCCGCGCGCCTGCTGGACCTTCACCAACAACTGACACGCGTGATGATCCAATATGCGCCTGCTGCTGCGGCGGTCGAGCAGACCTTTGTGAACAAGGATGCCGTCGCCACGCTCAAATTGGGGAGTGCACGGGGCATTGCGCTTCTGGTGCCTGCACAGGCTGGGCTGGACGTGGGGGAATATGCCCCAAATGCTGTGAAGAAAGCGGTTGTCGGGGTTGGCAAGGCCGCAAAAGAGCAGGTCGCCCATATGGTCCGGATGCAACTGCCCGGTGTGCAGATTGAGGGGCCGGACGCTGCCGATGCGCTGGCGATTGCGATATGCCATGCGTTCCACGCACAATCGGCGCGCGCAATGGCAATCGCGGAGCGGGTGCAATGATCGGCAAACTGACCGGAGTGATTGACCATCGTGCCAGTGATCATGTGCTACTGGATGTGCGCGGTGTGGGCTATATCGTATATGTCTCTGATCGCACCCTGATGGCGCTGCCGGGCAGAGGAGAGGCTGCGGCGCTGTATATCGACATGGTTGTGCGCGAGGACCTGATGCAGCTTTTCGGGTTTCCCACCCTTTTGGAAAAGGAATGGCACCGTGTGCTGACTTCGGTTCAGGGGGTGGGGGCGAAGGCGTCGCTTGCCATTCTGGGCGCGCTGGGGCCGGAAGGGGTGTCGCGCGCGATTGCGCTGGGCGACAGTGCAGCCTTGCGCAAGGCGCCCGGTGTGGGGCCAAAGCTGGCGCTGCGTATCGCGAATGAGTTGAAGGACAAGGCACCGGCATTGATGGCGGTGGCCGAAAGCGCGCCAGCGGCCGCGGTGCAAAACGCCGAGCCGGATGCTGATCTTGTCGTTACGCCGTCGCGGCTTGCGTCGCCTGCGCCCGCACCACGTTCCAATGCAGTGTCCGAGGCCATGTCGGCCTTGGGCAATTTGGGCTATGGTCCTGCCGATGCCGCGCGCGCTGTGGCCGAAGCGCAAGCCGATGCGCCCGAGGCAGACACGCCCACCGTGATCCGCGCGGCCCTGCGCCTGCTTGCCCCGAAAGGCTGATCCATGACCACGCCTGACCCCAGCCTGCGCGGCGAAGACCTGCCCGAAGACGCCCCCGAACTCGACAAGGCGCTGCGCCCGCAATCGCTGGATGAATTCATCGGCCAGCGTGAGGCCCGCGCCAATCTCAAGGTGTTCATCCAATCTGCCCGGATGCGGGGAGAGGCGATGGATCACACCTTGTTTTATGGCCCCCCCGGCTTGGGCAAAACCACGCTGGCGCAGATCATGGCGCGCGAATTGGGGGTGGGGTTTCGGATGACATCTGGCCCCGTTCTGGCCAAGGCAGGCGATCTGGCCGCGATCCTGACCAATCTGGAAAAGCGTGATGTGCTGTTCATTGATGAAATCCACCGTCTGAACCCGGCGGTGGAAGAGGTGCTATACCCCGCGCTGGAGGACTATCAGCTTGATCTTGTCATCGGCGAAGGGCCAGCGGCGCGCACTGTACGCATTGAGTTGCAGCCCTTTACGCTGGTGGGGGCGACCACGCGGTTGGGGCTTTTGACAACGCCGCTGCGCGACCGCTTCGGTATTCCGACACGGTTGCAATTCTATACCGAAGCAGAACTGTGCCAGATTGTTGCACGAGGTGCGCGCCTGCTGGGAGTTGCGGCCGAGGAGGCGGGCGTGCTGGAAATTGCGCGGCGCGCGCGCGGCACACCGCGCATTGCGGGCCGCCTGTTGCGGCGGGTGGTGGATTTCGCCTTGGTCGAAGGGGATGGCCGCCTGACGCAAGCGTTGGCCGACAATGCCCTGACACGGCTGGGGGTGGATCATCTGGGCCTTGATGGGGCAGACCGGCGCTATCTGACCTTGCTGGCCGAGAATTACGGCGGTGGGCCTGTGGGCGTAGAGACGATTGCCGCAGCGCTGTCGGAATCGCGTGACGCGATTGAAGAGGTGATCGAGCCGTTCTTGCTGCAACAGGGTCTGATTGCGCGCACGCCGCGCGGCAGAATGCTGGCGGCGAAAGCCTGGGCGCATCTGGGGCTGGCCGCGCCAGCGCCCGGCCCTCAGGGGCGGTTGTTTGAAGAGTGAGCGCCTGTCGAACCGTCAGGGATTGGCCAGTTTGCGCAGCGCATTGCCAAAGCTCATGCCGTGGTCAAAGGCGCCGTTGCGCAGGAATTCCAGCGTTTCGGCAATGACCATCGGGTTGTTCATCATGAATGTATGTGTCACCGGCAGCACGATGTGATCGGTCATCCCGGCCAGTTTTGTGCTTTCGACTGACACTTTGCCATCATCATCCCCATCAATCAGCGCCGAAGTCAGCGGGTTGAGCGACACATCGCCGGCAATGATCCCAAGCTGATAGTCCGGAAATTCTGGCAGGATGTTCGGGGTCGCGTCCTGTTTGGTGCCAAGTTCCAGCCCGGCGGGGCCGTTCATCCATGAAAACGCCTCGATATCGGAAAAGAAATCGACCAATTCAGACCCATGATTGGGCGGCGCCATCATGACAACGCGCCCCATATCTTCAGGGCGGTTGCGTGCCAGCCAGCCGCGCGCCAGAATGCCGCCCATCGAATGGGTGACAAAATGCACGGTTCCCCCGCCACAATTGCCGACCGCAATGCCGACATGTTCCATCAGATCTTCGATCGGGGCTGCGCGGGAGGGGTAGCCGTGATTGACGACCTGATATCCATGCAGGTCCAGGGCCTCTTCCATGACGCGCATGGAATGCTCGGATCGGGCTAGCCCGTGTAGCAGGACGACACAATCTGCGATTGCGGGGGCAGGGGCCAGAAGAAGTGCTGTCAAGAATACTCTCATATATTTAATATAAGTCGTGATTGAATGCATCACCAGCGTTACGATGCGCGATATGACAAGGCAAGACATGACAAAACCGAGATTGGCCGTTCGTGCCTTGATCCTGCACCAGAACCGGCTGCTTATGGTGAATGCGTGGCCCGGTGGAGTCAGTGATCTATGGTGTGCACCCGGTGGCGGGGTTGAACCGGGGCAATCCTTGCCGGACAATCTGCACCGCGAAGTACAAGAGGAATGCGGCTTGCAGATCGCGATTGGTGCGCCGTGTCTGATTAATGAATTCCACGATCCCGACAGCCGTTTTCATCAGGTTGATATCTATTTTCGCGCGGAAATTATCGGTGGCCGGATCGACCCCGACTGGATCGACCCGGCGGGTGTGGTCACTTCGCGCCGCTTTGTGTCCGAGGATGAAATGCGCGGTTTGCGTTACAAGCCCGATAGCCTGCCCGAAATCGCTTGGGGTGCGCCCGCTTGGGACGGACGCGCCTTGTATGATGCGTTGGAACCGATCGTGCGCTAGCGTTGGTTATTTCGGCTAGCTCTGTGTCTGGAAGGTGCCGTGTCGCTTGTTGGGGGGGAAGTGTGGGTCCGTTATGTGGGACAAATCTGCTGGTCGCTGGCTTGTTCTGCGCGGAATCAAGGCCGAAGGCCGCCGCGCATCGCCGGGCCGCCCCCACGGCACGGCGATTGGGTTACCACCAGCGTTCAGCTTTGAACTTTTGCGGATTTCGCCAGCATAAAGTGCTACAGATTTAGGTGAGCATCGCCGCACCGCGGCCCGACGCTGCGCGGCTTTGTACCCAGCGCCACCGTCTACAATGCCCTCGCCCCCGGCATCAGAGCATTGTGAGCGGTGCCGAATTCAAGGCGCTCACTCCTGCTCGGCGAGAAACTTTTCTGCATCCAATGCGGCCATGCAGCCCATGCCTGCGCTGGTCACGGCTTGGCGATACGTGTGGTCGGTCAGGTCGCCAGCGGCAAAGACACCGGGAATGGATGTTCGCGTGCTGCCCGGTTCTACCCAGACATAGCCACCCTCTTGCATCTTCAGTTGCTCTTTGACCAATTCACTGGCGGGGCTGTGGCCGATAGCGATGAACACGCCCGCGCATTCAATTTCCCTTGTGCTGCCGTCGGTTACATGACGCAGGCGCACCGCTTCAACACCAGGGGCGGCGCTGTCGCCCATCACCTGATCAAGGGTGTGGTCCCAGATCACCTCGACCTTGGGGTGGTTGAACAGGCGGTGTTGCAGGATTTTTTCCGCGCGCAGGCTGTCGCGCCGGTGCACCAGCGTGACTTTTGATGCAAAATTGGTCAGAAACAGCGCTTCCTCCACGGCTGTATTGCCGCCGCCAATGACCACGACCTCCTTGCCGCGATAGAAGAACCCGTCACAGGTCGCGCAGGCCGAGACGCCCATGCCCTTGTACTTCTCCTCTGATGGCAGGCCCAGCCACCGCGCCTGAGCGCCTGTGGCAAGCACAACGGCGTCGGCAGTGTAGGTTGTGCCGCTGTCACCTGTTGCGGTGAAGGGGCGCTGCGACAGGTCAAGCGACGAGATATGGTCCGAGATGATCTCGGTGCCCATTTCCTTGGCATGGGCTTCCATGCGCACCATCAGTTCTGGTCCTGTCACCATCGTATCACCCGGCCAGTTCTCGACCTCGGTGGTGATGGTCAATTGCCCGCCCGGTTGAATGCCCTGCACCAGCACCGGCTCCAACATGGCACGCGCACCATAGACAGCGGCGGTATATCCGGCAGGCCCAGAGCCAATGATCAAAAGCCGTGTGTGGCGCGAGTCGCTCATGCGTACATTCCCCAAATCTGATTTCAGGCGCAATCTAAGCCCTGTGGCCGCCAGCACAAGAGGGGGAATGTTGCCGAAGAAAGAGGCTAAATTTATTGCGCATGATTGAAATATTATTGCGCAATCCGTGCATGATGCGTAAAGAAGTGCAAAAAGCAGGAGTGAGAGCATGTCAGGCGGTAAGCTTGATCCGATTGACCGGAGGATACTTGCAGAGTTGCAGGCCGATGGGCGGATGACCAATGTAGAACTGGCGAAACGCGTGGGCATCTCTGCCCCGCCCTGTCTGCGCCGTGTACGCGCATTGGAGGAGCAGGGCTTCATTCGCGGATATCATGCGCGGGTCAATGCGCGTGATCTGGGGTTTGAAGTGCAGGTTTTCGCCATGGTTGGGCTAAATTCGCAGGCAGAGGCTGATCTGGCACGTTTTGAGCAACGCTGCCGTGACTGGCCTTTGGTGCGCGAGTGTCACATGTTGAATGGCGAGATTGATTTCATTCTGAAATGCGTCACGCCAGACCTGTCAAGTTTCCAAAGTTTCCTGACAGAAGAATTGCTTGCCGCTGACAATGTGATCACTGTCAAGACGTCGCTGGTGATCCGCTGCGCCAAGGCCGAGCCGGGCGTGCCATTTGATGTGCTAGAGGCGCGCGCCGCCGAGTTGGAGTAAGCCGTCAGCGCAGAATGGTTTCAGACTGCACGAACATGTTTTTCCAGGCCCTTTCGATCAGCGCGGGTGACATGTGCCTTGGCTGTCCTTCAAAGTCGCAGATGGCGATCATCTGATCGATCAGAAATACCGGTTGATAGTTGGCATAGACATTGTCGATGGTCGGGTATTTTTTCTGGATCAGGTACAGGATGGTTTCTTCGTCGATCGGCATGTTGCGCTTCTTTGCAACCATTGCAAAGATTTTCAGGAAATCCGATTGGCTGGGGCCATCAATCTTGATCTTGTAGAAGATGCGGCGCAAGGCGGCCTGATCGAAAATGTCATTGGGGTGAAAGTTGGTCGAGAAGATAACAAGCGTGTCGAATGGCACGATGAATTTCTCGCCCGATTGCAGCGCAAGAATATCGTAATTCATCTCCATCGGGACGATCCAGCGGTTCACGATGGCTTGTGGCGGTTCCTCCTGTCGGCCAAGGTCGTCGATGATGAACACCCCGCCCGTCGCCTTGAACTGCAAAGGAGCCTGATAGGTGCGCGAGACAGGGTTGAATTTCAAATCCAGCATCTCCAGCGACAATTCGCCGCCGGTAATGACGGTCGGGCGTTCGCAGCAGACATAGCGGTTGTCGAAACGGTTCCCGGTCTGGCGCAGCAGGGACGGGTTGTCGTCAGAGCTTTCGACCTGCGTGTGAACAATCGGGTCGTAGACATTGATAACCTGTCCGGCATGAACAACCGAGCGAGGCACATAGATGCGGTCGCCCATCGCCGCGCGAATGCCGTTCGAGATCGAGGATTTGCCGTTGCCCGGGGGGCCATACATCAGGATTGAGCGGCCAGAACTGACCGCTGGACCAAGATCGTCGATCAGGCTGGGCGGCAAAATAAGATCGCCCATTGCAATCTTGATCTGCCTGCGCGTGATCTGGATATCGCGAATGGACTGGCGTTTTATCTGATGCTCGTATTGTTCCAGCGGCACAGGCATCGCGCCATAATATTCTGATTGAGCCAATGCATCCAGCGCGCGGGCCTTGCCGGATTCTGTTAGCTGGAACCGCGCCTCTGAAGAGGCGCTGATCGATGCAGAGGCGACTGCCTCGATCAATTGTTCGCTGCGTGCGATATCGATCAGCTCGATTGTCTGGGGAATAGGCAGACATAGCGTTTTCGAGATTTTGGTGACATTTGACAGCGACATTCGGAACATGGTTTTCAGCAAAATGTCACGCATTAGAACCTGACCGAGGCCAGTCGCATCAAGGCTGCGAATGGCGGGCGGTGCCGTGATCTGGGATGGATG
>SLAT01000042.1 GCA_007126715.1 Roseinatronobacter sp. | reverse complement strand
TCAGATAGCCGCCCCAATACAGGCCAACCACAGTCAGATTCTTTACGAGCAGAATATTTGCGGGAAACTGTGGCACTGTCCCACCGGCGAAGCCAATCGCGAGAAACCGTCCTTCAGGTCGCATGGATCGCAGGGCAGGGGTGGCAAGCGGTTCTCCGATCGCGTCATAGACGACATCTATGCCACCAAGTGCCCTAAGTTCGGCGCGCAGATCCAGACCTTCGCTGTCAAGGCAGATATCGGCGCCGGCATTGCGCGCAATGTCGAGTTTCTCGGCCCCGCGCGCAACTGCGATGACACGCGCGCCCAGTGCCTTGCCTATTTCAACTGCAGTCAGCCCAACGCCGCCCGCGGCACCCAAGACCAGCAATGTCTCATCCGCCTGCAACTGGCCGCGGGTGGTGAGTGCGAGATGCGAGGTTCCATATGCCACAAGAAAACCTGCCGCTTCTGTGAAAGGCATGGATTCGGGTATGGGAACGCACCATTCAGCAGGGCAACACACTTGTTGAGCAAGCCCGCCCCGGCCGGTGAAGGCCGCAACGCGCATACCCGGTTGCAGCGTTTCGACACCTGCGCCAACAGATGCGATTGTGCCAGCGACTTCCATTCCCATAATGAAGGGTAATTCGGGGCGCTCCTGATACTGGCCGCGGGTCATCAGAAGATCTGCAAAATTCAATCCGCATGCGGTAACGTCTATGACGACCTCACCCGCAGCGGGTGAGGGCGAATCGACCTCGACAAGTTGCGGGGGGGTGTTGGTGTCGTTCAGTATTACGGCGCGCATTCACGGATTCCTTCCTCTGATCAAGGACAGGTTTAGCGAGTGCGGGGCGCAACGCAAGAAATAGACCTAAAAGGGTTTTGCGTAGCGCGATGATCGCCTTATGATTGTTTGCAAGATGAGTTGCAATTTGCAAATCTGCAAGTTTGATCATAAGATTTTCTTCCAATGAGCGGGATGTTGCCTCACAACTCTAATTTGAACGAAGCGCGGGTTTCTCGCGTCATGAGATGTAGTGCTGAATATGTGAAGCGACGAAGCGAGGTTTGTGTAAGGGTCTGTTTTAAATAGTGATTAAGTAAAGTATGAAATATGAACAGCGATTGTCGATGCATTAGCGGCACAGCATGATTGTAAGAGGTGAAAATGACGCATTTGGTAGATTCGCATGTGGGCCAGAAGATTCGGCAACGCAGGTGGATGGTGGGCATGACCCAGCAACAATTGGCTGAGGCCGTTGGTATTAAATTTCAGCAAATCCAGAAATACGAAACCGGCATGAACCGGGTTTCTGCTTCCAGATTGTGGGACATCTCGCGTGCCCTGGGCGTTTCGGCCAGCTATTTCTTCGAAGGGCTGTCCGAGGGTCAGGACGAGAGCGGGGCCGAGGATCAGGTCTTGCAACAGAAGGAAACACTGGAACTTCTCCGGAGCTATTATGCGATACCGGAAGGGCAGCGCAGACGCTTTTTGCATCTTGCCCAATCCCTTGGCGACGTAGGCGCCACATCCTGAATTTTTAAAGATCTTGAAATTACCAAATTCTTTTTAGCAACGGCAGATAACCATCTGCCGTTGATTTTCATGGTGAAGGCTGCAACTGAGGCACTCATGAAATCTGCTCATGGATATGCCTGATGCCCGAACAGCGACAGACCCCTTCCCAGAATGCCGAGTATGTGGCGCTGATGGAAAAACTTGCAGATCAGGCGAGAGACGTCATCCTGCCTTGGTTCCGCAACCCCGTTTTGGGTGCAGCCAACAAGTCAGAGGAAGGTTTTGATCCGGTCACGCAGGCAGATCGTGCTGCTGAACAGGCCATTCGCGCGATCTTGCAAGAGATGCGGCCGGATGACGGAATTCTGGGCGAGGAATTTGCGCCCAAACCCAGTGAATCGGGCTTAACATGGATTATTGACCCCATTGATGGCACCAGAGGGTTTCTTGCCGGAACGCCGTGTTGGGGGGTTCTGATAGCCCTTGCTGATGAGAACGGGCCTTTCTTGGGTTTGATTGACCAACCCTATATTTCAGAGCGCTTTCTTGGCGGGCTTGGTCAGGCTTGGGTTTCCGGCCCGCAAGGCCGGAAAGAACTGCGTACGCGCGACACTACAGGTCTGCAAGACGCCATCTTGTTCACGACCTTTCCCGAAATTGGAACCCAAGCAGAGCGCGACGCCTTTTTGCGTGTTTCACAGGCCGCCCGGCTGACGCGCTACGGGATGGACTGCTATGCCTATGCCTTGCTCGCCGCTGGACATGTCGATCTGGTCATCGAGGCGGGGCTGAACGCCTATGATATCGCTGCGCCGATTGCCGTGATCGAGGCGGCGGGCGGGGTTGTCACTGACTGGCAGGGGCGGCCCTTTGGCGAGAGCGGGCAGGTTGTTGCGGCTGCTAACAAGGCACTGCATGCGCAAGCGCTGGCACTGCTTCAGGGATAATCTTTCTTACCAGTGACAAGCTACCGGATGACGGCTTTGAGGGCTTTGCGCGGCGGCCTTTGGCCTTGATTCCGCTCAGCGAAAAGCACCTTGCTGCCGATTTTGTCCCGCAAAACTTACCTTTGCCATTTATGGCGGCATTCTGTGCGAAGGGGCGGCAACAGCGCTGCCTTGTCGTTCCGCACAACTCAGAATTTCAGCGCATGGTGCAGAATGACCGGGACCACAAGCTCTTCTTCATCCAGCAGATGACGGTTCAGGAATGTCTCGAACCCCTCCAGCCGCGAGAGAATAGCCCCTGCGCTGGCCTTCGTATCGGCGTTGCGGTCTTGCAAGCTGCGCAAATGGGTGTTGGCCGCTTCGGTCAGATCAGCCAATTCGCGGTCAAGTGCATGGTGATCGGCATCCAGCAACTCAAAGCCATGCGCCAGGCGTTCCTCGCTGGCACTCAAAACCGGGAAATAATGCGCATCCTCGATGTGGTGGTGCCCATGCAACTCGTTGATCAGAAAGCCCCCCAGTCGCGCCGTCATCTGCCCGTGCTGACGCGGGTCACGCCCCTTGTCGATATAGGCGCGCGTGTCGTCCTGCCACTGCGCCAGCGCGCGGCGAAACATAAGATGACGTTCCAGCCAGAATCGGGTCAGCCCGTCAAAGTTGTGATGACTTTCCCAGATTTCGCGCGGGTACTGCTCTAGCAGAACGCGCAGTGCATCAGGCAGGCCGTCACGCTGGGCCAGATCGGTATGGGGCATTGTCTGTCCTTGATCCTGGGTTGAAGGGGCAGATAATCCCGTGAAGATTGGGGTCAATGACGCAAATGCAAGTTACAGTGCCTCGACGCTCTGGATGGTGGGCAAATGGCGCGCAATCTCCTGCCATTGTCGCCCCTCATCGAAAGAGGCAAAGACCGAACCTGTATTGGTGCCAAAATAAATTGCCGGATGTGCTGCGTCGTCAATTGCCATGCCCTGACGCAGAACTGTGAAAAAGCACGCCTTCTGCGGTAGACCCGCGCGCTGCTCCTGCCATGTCTCGCCCCCATCGGTGGAGTGCCAGACAGCCGCACGCGCGTCGGGCGGATAGCGGCCCAACATGTCGCCATTCAGCGGCAAGACCCATATTTTCTGCGCGTCGCGTGGGTGGATGGCAATAGGAAAACCGAAAGTAGAAGGCAGACCTTCGGTCTGATCTTCCCAACTTCGCCCACCATCAAGACTGCGCCAGACGCCGTGGTGATTTTGCTGGTAAAGAACATCGCCCGCACCTGTGGGTGCGCGTACCAGATTATGCACGCAATGCCCTGTCTCGCCGCCAGACGGGGCGGCGGGGTGATGGTGATGGGTGCAGCTTTGCGTATTCGACAGCCGATTTCGCCTTGCCCAAGTCGCGCCGCCATTTTCTGTCGCAAAAACCCCGGCGGCGGATATGGCAACCCACAGTTTTTGCGGGTTATCCGCATCCGAGGTGATGGAATGCAGGATCAAGCCGGCTGCGCCGCCATTCCAGTCCGGGCGTGAGGGGTGTTGGCCAAGGCCCTCGACGCGCGCAAAACTTGCGCCCTGATCGCGGCTGACCAACAGATCGGCCGGTTTTGTGCCTGCATAAAGCGCGCCCTCGACAAGATGCAGCGACCAGATCTGGCTGAACTCGGTGCCAAACGGATAGTCCTGCGCCTGCCATCCGACCATGGCTGCGAAATCTGGGTCATGGGCTGCAAATTCGTCCATTTGTCCAGATGTCAGCCGCGACAGGGCCCATGAGGCGCCGTCATCTTTCGACGTCCAGACCCCCGCGCCATACCATTCGCCCCCACCGCCAGCCCAGAGCCTGCCGCTTCCCGGCTGGCAAATGACGTGATTTATCGGCCAGCCATCACAATGCGGGCCGGAGACATCAAAACTGCCATCCGCCTGCTGATGCAGAATGAAAGCCCCTTTGGTGGTTCCCAACAGCACTTTGCGCGGCATGACTGCCCCCTTGCGCCACAATAGGTGCGACAGAATGTCGCGCCTTGGGCGGGGTCAGTCAAGCAAAGCGTTTGGCGCGCTTAGATCTGGGCATAAATTTGCGAAAGCCGATCAATCGTGGCCTCCGGGCTGAGTTCCTCGCTCTCGCCCGTGCGGCGCGAGGTCAGTTCGACCACGCCTTTTTCCAGCCCGCGCGGACCGACGGTAATGCGCCAAGGCAGACCAATCAGGTCCATCGTGGCGAATTTCGCGCCTGCGCGTTCCGAGCGGTCGTCATAAAGCGGCTCCAGCCCCTTGGCGACCAGCGCCTTGTATAGCCCTTCGCAAGCTGCGTCTGCAGCAGCGTCACCTTGCTTGAGGTTCACAATCCCGCAATGGAACGGCGTCACGCCTTCGGGCCAGATAATGCCCTTGTCGTCATGGCTGGCTTCTATGATCGCGCCCAGCAGGCGCGACACACCAATGCCGTGGCTGCCCATATGAACAGGGCTGCGCTGGCCATCCGGGCCAACAACGGTTGCGCCCATTGCCTCGGAATATTTCGTGCCGAAATAGAAGATCTGGCCCACTTCGATGCCGCGCGCGCTGCGGCGGCGGGATTCCGGCACCTGCGCGTTGAACAGGGCTTCATCATGGGTCTCATCGGTACGCGCGTAGCGGCTGGTGAATTCTTCCAGCACGGCCTGACATTCAGGAACAGAATCGTAATCCACCGCGCGATCACCGAATTTCAGGTCGGTAATCTCGCTGTCATAGAACACTTCCGACTCGCCTGTCTCGGCCAGCACTAGGAATTCATGCGTGTAATCGCCACCAATCGGCCCGCCATCGGCGCGCATCGGGATCGCTTGCAGGCCCATGCGTTCATAGCTGCGCAGATAGCTGACCAGATGGCGGTTATAGGCGTGCAGTGCTGCATCCTTGTCGAGGTCGAAATTATAGCCGTCCTTCATCAGGAATTCGCGGCCCCGCATCACACCGAAACGGGGGCGGATCTCGTCGCGGAATTTCCATTGGATGTGATACAGCGTCAGCGGCAGGTCCTTGTAGCTGTTCACATGGGCACGGAAAATATCGGTGATCAGTTCTTCATTGGTCGGCCCGAACAGCATATCGCGCCCGTGCCGGTCCTTGATGCGCAGCATTTCTTCGCCATAATCATCATAGCGGCCAGATTCACGCCACAGGTCGGCAGATTGAATGGTTGGCATCAGCATCGGAATATGGCCCGCTCGGGTCTGTTCCTCATGCACGATCTGCTCGATCCGGCGCAAAACCTTGAAGCCAAGCGGCAACCATGAGTAGATTCCGGCGCTGGATTGTTTAATCATGCCCGCGCGCAGCATCAGCCGGTGCGAGGCAATCTGCGCCTCGGAAGGGGTTTCTTTCAGCACAGGCAGGAAATAGCGGGTCAGGCGCATGGGCTTGCCTTTCATGAATTATGATCTGCTTGAGGGTTTAGGCGAGACTGGGGGCAGGGGCAAGGCATGTTGCCTGCCCCCTCTTGGCGGCAGTTTCCCAAGCGTCTAAGACAGGGGACTGGCAATATAAGGACAGTTTTTGTGCAAGACACCACGCAGCGTATCACGCAGGCTATCGCCACTGAAATCAATGCTCGTCCGGCGCAGGTTTCGGCCGCGATTGAACTTCTGGACGGCGGCGCGACCGTGCCTTTTATCGCCCGTTACCGCAAGGAAGTAACAGACGGGCTGGACGATACTCAATTGCGCAACCTGTCGGACCGGCTGAGCTATCTGCGCGACATGGAGGCGCGGCGGGGTGTGATTCTAGGCTCGATCCGCGATCAGGGCAAACTGACCGATGCCTTGGCGCAAGCGATTGCAACCGCCCAGACCAAAGCCGCGCTGGAAGATATTTACCTGCCCTTCAAACCAAAGCGCCGCACCAAGGCGATGATCGCGCGCGAAAACGGGCTGGAGCCGTTGTTACAGGCGATTCTGGCGGATCGTATGGCAGAACCAGAGGCGCTTGCGGATGGGTATGTCACCGAAGCGGTGCCAACAGTGAAAGCTGCATTGGACGGCGCGCGCGATATCCTGACAGAAGAATTAAGCGAGAATGCCGCCCTGTTGGGCAAGCTGCGTGATTTCATGCGCAAGGAAGCCTTCATCGCCGCCCGCGTCATGCAGGGCAAGGAAACCGACGGCGCCAAGTTTTCCGATTATTTCGACCATCGCGAAAGCTGGGCCACCATCCCTTCGCACCGTGCGCTTGCAATATTGCGCGCCGCCAAGGAAGAGGTCGTGACCATTGACATCGCACCCGACCCGGACACGGGGCTTGAGCGGGTGCAAGCCATGATCGCTGCCGCAATCGGCATTCCGGGCAATGGGCCGGGGGATGCATGGTTGCGCAAGGCAGCCGCGTGGACATGGCGCGTGAAACTGAGCCTGTCGATGTATGCCGATCTGATGGGCGAGTTGCGCCAGCGCGCCCATGAAGATGCAATTATGGTTTTTGCGCGCAACCTGAAGGATTTGCTGCTTGCCGCCCCTGCCGGACCGCGCGCGACCCTTGGGCTGGACCCCGGTATCCGCACGGGTGTCAAGGCGGCGGTGGTCGATGCGACGGGCAAGCTGGTTGCAACAGACACGCTCTATCCGTTCCAGCCAAAGAACGACCTGCGCGGCGCACAGGCGCGCATCTTGCAACTGATTGCACAACACAAGATCGAGTTGATCGCCATCGGCAACGGCACTGCCAGCCGCGAGACGGAACGCATGGTCGCGGATGCCTTGAAGGCCATGCCACAGGGGGCCGCGCGCCCGACAAGTGTGATCGTGTCAGAAGCGGGCGCGTCGATTTACTCTGCCTCGGAACTGGCGGCCAAGGAATTTCCTGATCTGGATGTCAGCCTGCGCGGGGCAGTGTCCATTGCGCGGCGCTTGCAAGATCCTCTGGCCGAACTGGTGAAGATCACACCGCAATCCATTGGTGTGGGACAGTATCAGCATGATGTTGACCAGCGCCGCCTTGCTCAAAGCCTTGATGCGGTGGTCGAGGATGCGGTGAATGCGGTGGGGGTTGATCTGAACATCGCGTCTGCCCCGCTGCTGGCGCGGGTGGCGGGCTTGGGCGCGTCGCTGGCGCAGGCCGTTGTCGCGCACCGCGATGCGCAAGGGGCGTTTGCCAGCCGCAAGGGCTTGTTGAAAGTGCCGGGGCTGGGGCCAAAGGCGTTCGAGCAATGCGCGGGTTTCCTGCGCATCCGCGACAGTGCAGAGCCGCTGGATGCCACATCGGTCCACCCCGAAGCCTACGGGGTCGCGCGCCGGATCGTGCAGGCTTGCGGGCGCGATATTCGCGCGATCATGGGACAGCCCGAAGCGTTGAAGGGCCTGCGCGCGCAAGACTTCGTGGACGAGACATTCGGCCTGCCGACTGTGCGCGATATTCTGACCGAACTGGAAAAACCCGGCCGCGACCCGCGACCCAGTTTCGTGACCGCACGTTTCACGGACGGGGTGGATGATATCAAGGACTTGCGCGCCGGTATGCAGATGGAAGGGACTGTGACCAACGTTGCGGCCTTTGGTGCCTTTGTCGATATCGGGGTGCATCAGGACGGGTTGGTGCATGTCAGCCAGTTGGCCGACCGTTTCGTGAAAGACCCGCATGAGGTGGTCAAGGCAGGCGATGTCGTCAAAGTGCGCGTGACCGAGGTGGATGTGGCACGCAAGCGTATCGGGCTGAGTATGCGCAAGGATGGCGGCGCTGATACAAGTGGTGCGCATTCGCAAAAGGACGCAAAACCGCGCGGGCAGCAGACTGGCAAAGCCGCCAAGCCTGCACCTCAGCCCGCAAAACAGGCAAAGCCGCAAACGCCAGAGAGTCAGGGCGCTTTGGGGGCGGCGTTGTTGCAGGCCATGCGCGGCAAGACCTGACCTTCAGGGGCGGGATGCACTGACCAACTGGCCCCATAGGTCGTATTCGCCTGCCTCGTCAACTTCCACGCGGACGATATCACCGACGCTTATGGCGTCGGTGCCTTCGTCAATGAACAGGTTGCCGTCGATTTCGGGTGCATCGGCTTTGGTGCGGCATGTGGCGATGCCGTCAGTGTCGATATCATCGACGATCACATCCATGTGCTGACCGACCTTGGCGGCCAGTTTCGCCTCGGAAATGGCCTGCGCTTTGGCCATGAAGCGGTCCCAGCGGTCGGCTTTCACGTCATCGGGCACATGGTCTGGCAGCGCATTTGATCGCGCACCTGCAACATTTTCATACTGAAAACACCCCACACGGTCCAGTCGCGCCTCGTCCATCCAGTCGAGAAGGGTCTGAAACTCTGCCTCTGTCTCGCCGGGATAGCCGACGATGAAGGTCGAACGCAGTGTGATTTCTGGGCAAATGCTGCGCCACTCGGAGATCCGGTCCAAGGTGCGTTCTGCCGCCGCAGGGCGCGCCATACGCCGCAACGTGGCGGGATGGGCGTGTTGAAACGGGATGTCCAGATAGGGCAGCACCAGTCCTTCGGCCATCAGCGGGATCAACTCTCGCACATGCGGATAGGGGTAGATGTAGTGCAGCCGCACCCATGCCCCCAGACTGCCCAGATCACGCGCAAGATCGGTGATATGGGCGCGGTGGCCGCGGTCGGTTTTATGCTGGATATCCACCCCGTAGGCAGATGTATCCTGACTGATGACCAGCAATTCCCGAACACCTGCCTCAACCAGCTTTTCTGCTTCGCGAACAATGGCATGGGCGGGGCGGCTGACAAGTTTTCCGCGCATATCGGGGATAATGCAGAACTTGCACTTATGGTTGCAACCCTCTGATATCTTTAGGTAGCTGTAATGACGCGGGGTTAGGCTGACACTGGCAGCGGGCATCAGGTCTAAGAACGGGTCAGGCTTGGGCGGCACGGCGGCATGCACGGCATCCAGCACAGCCTCATATTGATGCGGGCCAGTCACTGCCAAAACCTTGGGGTGCGCGCCGGTAATATATTCGGGTTCCGCGCCCAGACAGCCGGTGACGATCACGCGCCCATTTTCGTTAAGCGCCTCGCCAATCGCATCGAGGCTTTCTGCCTTTGCGCTGTCCAGAAACCCGCAAGTGTTGACGATGACCGCATCTGCACCTGCGTAATTGGCGCTGATCCCGTAACCTTCGGCGCGCAGCCGTGTCAGGATACGTTCGCTGTCCACCAGCGCCTTGGGGCAACCAAGCGAGACCATGCCGATGGTCGGCTGTCCGGCACGCGGCGTGTCGCGCAAAAGCGCGCGGGGGGCAAGATCGGGGCGAAGATTGGCTGGGTTCTGGCTCATGCGCGGCATATACGCTGGCGTTGCGGTTCTGGAAAGCCTTTCACACAGCTTTTTCAGCGGGCAGGGTCCGAAAGTTCGGTCACCGTTTTGCAGGTCATGTGCTGGCTGTGGGGCCGCGACAGGATAAGCGAGCCTATTGGGGTTCGTGCAAGGTGCAACGCAGTGCTGCTTGCCCCGATGGTTTGTGCAGAGTCCATGTGGCGGGCGGCAGGGTCCGGGCGCGCAGGCGTTGCAATACCCAAGCGGGTTGAATCGATGCGCCATTGACGGGTGGTGGCGCCGGGCAGGGTGCCAGATGCCAGCGGCTTTCCACACCCGCTGATCCGCCATCTTCGGGTGTCAGCACCAGCCCCAGAACCGTGCTGTCACGCGCCCGAACGCGACGACGCTCTAACCCTATTTGGGCCGCCAGATGCAGCCTGCGCAGCGGAGTCAGCGCAAGTGGGCCGCCAAGCTCGACCACCATCAACGCCACAGCCCCAGAGCGCAACGCCTCTTCTGCGCAGCCCAGAGCCTCGGAATCGCGCGGGGTTTCGACGATGATCAACCCCTCTGGGCTGGTCCAGTCACACAAGGCATGCGGATGCAGGCGGTCCCCTTTCCAAGAGGGGCGTATCCAGATGACCGGGGTTCCTGCGGGGTGCTGCGCCATGACCCATGCCGCCAGAACCTGCCGCGCAGGCCCGCATAATTCATGCGTACGCCCGGGCGACAGGCGCAGAATTTGCGCCAAGGGCTGCATGGCGGGGGCGTCTGGCAAGGTGACAGATTGAAAGGACATGGCAAATGTTCCTCTTTTGTTTCAATCTAACATATCCCCGCCATTCGGCAAGATTGTTCCTGCCTGCTGAGAACACGGATGCGGGCGCAAACCTGATTTGCTATGTGTGAGGCAACGTAAGCAGAAGGGGGAGAGCATCCAGATGATAAGGGTTATTGCAATCGGGGCTTTGCTGCTCAGCGCGTGCCAGACGCAACAGGCCGCGGATGACCACATGTCCGGCACATGTATCGCTGACGAAATTCAGGCATATGTCGGTGAACCGCTATCCGTTCTGGAGGGGGAAGAACTGCCTCAGCCCAACCGCATAATCGGCCCTGATATGGCCGTCACGATGGATTGGAACCCAGCCCGCCTGAATGTCGAGCATGATAAGGACCGCATCATCACCCGAATCTATTGCGGATGAATTCCCCGCTGTTCCTGCGGCAGAAACTGGTTAGATTGCGCCCAAGAACACAGACGGGGAAACTTAAGTCATGCAAAAACTGAAACTTGGACATTCGGATCTGGTGGTGTCGCGCTATTGCCTTGGCACCATGACCTTCGGCACCCAGACCAATGAACAGGACGCACATCGCCAACTGGACATGGCACAAGAGGCGGGCATAAATTTTCTGGACGCAGCAGAGATGTATCCGGTCAATCCGGTGCGGCTGGAAACTGCGGGCGAGACAGAAGCGATCATTGGCCGCTGGAAGGCCAGCCGCAAGCCCGATGATATGGTGATTGCCACCAAGATCACTGGGGCAGGCTCCAATGCGGTAAAGGATGGTGCGCCGATTTCCGCAACACGGATGCGGCAGGCTGTAGAGGCGTCCTTGCAGCGCCTGCAATCGGACTGCATTGATATCTATCAGCTGCACTGGCCCAATCGCGTTTCTTACCATTTTCGCAAGGGCTGGGGCTTTGACCCCTCAGGCCAGAACCGGGAGGAGACACTGGCCCATATGCGCGACATCCTGACCTGCGCGCAGGAGTTGATCGCCGAGGGCAAGATCCGGCATCTGGCGCTGTCGAATGAAAGCGCCTGGGGGCTGACGACATGGGTGCATCTGGCCGAAACCGAAGGGCTGCCACGGGTTTTGACGCTGCAAAACGAATATTCGCTGCTGTGCCGGTTGTTCGATCTGGACCTTGCCGAGGCTTGTGTGAACGAAAATGTCCCGTTGCTGGCCTATTCCCCTCTGGCTGCGGGGCTGCTGACGGGCAAATATGCAGGCAATGTCACGCCAGAACAATCGCGGCGCGCGCATAACCCGGATTTGGGCGGTCGCGTGACAGGGCGTGTGTTTGAGGCCGTGTCCGGATATCTGGCAATCGCCCATGAATTCGGGCTGGACCCGGTGCATATGGCGCTGCAATGGACCTGCGGGCGCCCGGCAACGACCCTGCCCATAATCGGCGCGACCACTTGCGAACAACTGGCACATATTCTGAAGGGCTCCGATGTTGTTCTGCAAGACGAGGTCGCCGTGGCAATCGACCAGTTGAACCGCGCCATGCCGATGGTGTTCTGATGCTGACAGGGGTACATGCGATCCTGTTTGACAAGGATGGAACCCTGTTTGATTTCTCGGCAAGCTGGTCGGCATGGGCGGCGCAGGTGTTGCGCCACCTCTCTGGCGGTGATGCAGGGCGCGCCAGAGAAATGGCGCGCGCGATCGGTTTCGATCTGGAGAGCAGCGAATTTCAGCCTGACTCGCCGGTCATTGCAGGCACTATGGACGAGCCTGTGCGCCTGATGGCCCCCTTTTTGTCCGAGGACTGGTCGGCTGGGATGTTGAAAGACTACCTGTTTCACAGCGCAGCCAAAGCCGCGATGGTGCCGCCAGTGCCGCTTGCGCCCCTCATGCAGGTGTTGCGAGGGCGCAATCTGGTGCTGGGGGTTGCCACGAATGATGCTGAATCCATCGCGCGCGATCACCTGACACGCGCAGGCATCCTGTCGCAATTCGCCCATGTGCTTGGGTATGACAGCGGTTTCACGCCAAAACCCGCGCCCGACATGCTGCTGGGCTTTGCCCGGTTTGTGGGGCTGGACCCCGCTGCGGTGGTGATGGTCGGCGACAGCACGCATGATCTTGTGGCAGGGCGCGCGGCTGGTATGCAGACCGTCGCGGTGCTGACAGGCATGGCGAACGAAGCTGATCTGGCCCCCTATGCCGATATTGTCCTACCCGATATCGGGCATCTGCCACAGGCGCTGGCCTGACATCTGCGCGGCCCCTAACCGGCTGCTGTATCCAGCCAGATCGTCACTGGCCCGTCATTGACCAGATGCACCGCCATTTCGGCCCCGAACTGCCCTGTCTCGACCGTCACACCCAGATCGCGCAGGGCTTGTGCAAAATGCAGATAAAGCTGCTCGCCCTCATTGGGCGGGGCTGCGCTTGAAAAACCGGGGCGGTTGCCGCTGCGTGTGTCGGCAGCAAGGGTGAACTGGCTGACCACCAGCGCAGACCCGCCCGTATCTTTCAGGGCCAGATTCATCTTGCCAGCGGTGTCGCGAAATATCCGCAGCTTGTAGATTTTTTGCGCGAGCGCCTGTGCTGTGTCGGGGCTGTCGCCCTGCATGGCGCAGACCAGAATCAACATGCCGGCGCCACAAGCTCCGATGGTTTCGCCTGCCACTTCGACCCGCGCGGCTTTGACGCGCTGCACCAAGGCGCGCATCAGAACCCGCCCATTTCCGCGATGTAGAAAGCAAGCACCAGAAACGCCAGCCCGGCCAGCACAGCGCCTGCGATCTTGGGCCAGGACCAGGGCCGCTCTCCCTGTACGCGACCGGTCTGGCCATTGACGATGAAGCGGTAGCTTTTGCCGCGGTAGCGATAGGCCGCCATCCAGATGGGCAGCAACAAATGCTTGAAACGCTCCTCGTCATAGTCTGTATTCAGCGAGGTGATGCGCTGTTCATCCCCGCCAATGTCGCGGCGAACATCGGCACGGATCTGCTCGTCCATGCGTTCCTTGGCAAGCTCGAATCCGTCAGGCAGTGGCACGGTATACCCCTCTGCCCGAAAGCCCGACAGGTAATCGGCGCTATAGGGTTGCAGATCGGCAAGCGTCCACGGCTCCAGCCGCCGTATATTGGCGCGCGGCAGGGATTGTGCGGCCATGACCAGCACATCCAGAAACTGCCGCGATACCCGCCCGGAGGCTGCGCTCCAGCGCGTGCGCCGCTCGCGCCGCCGGTTCTTGCCGCTGCCGGTTGTCACATAGTAATAGGTTCCGCGCTGGCCCGAATAGCTCGACCGCGTCGCGGCATCGAAGGCCCAATAAGGCACATAGAGCCCGTTCAGCTTGCCCGTGCTGCGCGCATATTTGGCCAAGGTCGAAGGCGCGAACCATAACCCCTTGAGCCACTTTGACATTTTCTCATGGGCGTCGCGCTCGCTCAGTTTGAATGCCAGCACCGCATGCGGCTTGATATGGCGATGTGTGCCGGTATCTGTCACCATAGGGCTGGCGCAGAACGGGCATTCGGCCGAATGGACATTCTCCTCGAACTCGACCTGCGCACCACAGTTGGAACAATGAACGACTTTGGTTTCTTCAATGTCTTCGGGCGGCAGGGCGTTGGCAAGTGCTTCGTGATAATCAAGCGATTGCAGCTTGGTAACACGGGTTGCGTCATCCATCTGCGGGATGGGCTGCTCATGCCCGCAATAGGCGCAGCTCAGCCGCGCCTCACCCGGTTCAAACCTCAAGGACGCCCCGCATTGCGCACAGGGAAAACGGTGTTCTTGCTTTACTGGCGCCATTGCCTGTCCTGCATGTCACGGGCCGTAAGCCGACCTCTGATACGAAAGGCAAGCCATCATTTTCTTGCCCTAAATACTCAAATAGCACCATGCGCCCCGCGCGCGGCGCTGGAATTTGCGCCTAGCCTATGGGCGGCGGTGGCGGAGGTATGGCCGGGAACAGGCTTTGCAATGCCGGGATATCGCCTGCCTTTTGCCAACCGGACTGCCCCTCGGACCAGACCAGCGTGTCGCGGGTGATGTGCTGCGCCAGTTGCGATTGCGGGAACGGGCCGCGGGTCTGGCCATTTTCGGCAATATGCCACATCTGCTCTGTTGCGGGGGGGGGCGGTGGCGGAGGTGCAGCGGCAGCCGGTTGGCCGCCCATCGACTGTCCCATCGCTTGCGCCATGCCCATGCCCATACCCATCCCCATGCCAGCCCCCAGACCTGCGCCCATGCCGCCATCGCCGCCTTCTGCGGCTTTCTGCATGGCTTGCGCTGCCGAAAACTGGGTGAATTTGTTCAGATCGCCCACGATCCCCATGCTGGTCCGCTGATCGAGCACCTTCTCCACCTCGGGAGGGAGCGAGATATTCTCGATATAGAGTTCCGGCATTTCCAGCCCGTATTCAGACAATGTCGGCGCTATGGCCTTGCCGATCACATCGGACAGGTCCTTGGTATTGGCCGCCATATCCAGCGCCGGAATGCCGCTTGCCGCCAGCACGCGGCTGACTTTCTGCACCACGATATTGCGGATTTGCCCGGCGATTTTCTCTTGGGTGAAATCGCCATCAGTCCCGACAATCTCGCGCATGAAGGCGACAGGGTCTTGCACCCGTACCGCATAAGACCCGAAAGCCCGCAGCCGCAGCGGTCCGAATTCCGGGTCGCGCAGCATGACAGGGTTTTGTGTGCCCCATTTAAGCCCCGCAAAGCGGCGGGTATTGATGAAATAGATTTCCGACTTGAAGGGCGAATTGAAGCCGTGACTCCAGTGCTGCAAACTGGTCATGATCGGCATGTTGTTCGTCTCGAGCATATACATGCCCGGCTCGAACACATCAGCAAGCTGGCCCTCATGGACGAAGACGGCCAATTGCCCCTCGCGCACTGTCAGCTTGGCGCCATATTTGATTTCATTTCCATACCGCTCGAACCGATAGACCATCGTGTTGCGGGTGTCGTCTGTCCATTCGATGACATCGATGAACTGACCTTTCAGAAAGTTGAAAACCATGACGGCACCTTTGTTCTTATTTCCAAATTCGATGGCAGTATTGCCTAACTTTCGCCGCCCATCAACTCTGCCGCGATGCGTCGCACGATGGGGCGGGCTTCGCGTTCGGCCATGCCGGGGCGCAGGCGTGAGTCGTACAAGATACGCAGCAGGTTTTCATCCAGCGATGTCATTACTGCAAATTCTGATGTGTCGTTGAACAGGGACGGGCGTGCGCGCGGGCTGTCATTTGGCAGGCCCATGCCTTGCGCCAATTCCTCATAATAGCAGGCGCGGCGCGACAGGTCGGGCAATTCGGCGCGGATGATTGCGATTGCATCGGTATACACATCTGTCCCGCTGCGTGAAAATGCAAGAACCAGACAGGACACGCTCAGCGGCAGGTCGCGGACAAGACGCTGTGTCGTCGCATCAATCCCCGGAACCAGCCGCGACAGGCGCGCGGGCAGGGCGCGGCGTTCTGCCTCATTCACCACCAACACATGGAAATTTGCATCGCGCTCGACCAGAGATGTGGGGTGGCCTGTCAGCCTTTGCAGCCGGCTGGCATATCCCGACACAAACCTTCTATCCGATCTTTGCACCGCGGGCGGGACCGAATCGCCAAAGTCCAGCGCCATCCGCACCGGCGCCTGCCAGCGCCGCAGCACGCTTGGGGTCGCGCGTTCGATGATGCGATTGCCGGAGAAGGTGTATTCCTCGAACAACGCGATCTGGACGAAGACTTCTTCAAGATCACGCATGGAATAGGGCAGGTCGCGCGGGCTGGGGTCGCTGCGCAGCAATCCGTCGCCAAGGCGGCGTTGCTCCAACGCGGCGAAATATGCCGTTACATCATCCGTCGGCGTGGTAACTTCTATCTGCGCGCGCTCTGGCGGGGCAACGGGAGCGGTTACAGCGGCGGGTGTGGCCGTCTCCATGCTGTCGGGCAACCAGGTACAACCCGCCACCCACAGCCCGGCAGTCAAGGCCAGTATGCGCCCCGCCGCGGCACGCCTAGTCTGACATGCGCGCGTTTGTGAGGGCGGGACGAATATTGACCTGTTTTCTTGCATGGGCTCAGACGTCAGTGCGGTTTGCGCCGTCATCACCGCGTGCACGCGCAGATGACAGGGATTGGCGCAGTTCGGCTTCCATTTTGACCAGTTCCACCTCTGCTTCGGCGCGCTTTGCGCGCCCGGCATCGGCAATCTGCAAACTGTCCTCGATCGTGGCGATAAGTGTGTCATTGGCCTTTTTCACAGCTTCGATGTCAAAGACGCCACGCTCGATCTCTTCACGCACCTCACGATTTGCGCTGCGCAGGTTATCGGCATTCGATGTCAGCAGATCATTGGTCAAGTCGTTTGCAGCGCGCACGGCCTGTGCCGCTTCACGCGACCGCTGGATCGTCAGCGCCTGTGCAAGCTGGGTTTCCCAAAGTGGCACGGTGTTCACTAGGGTCGAGTTGATCTTTGTGACCAGCGATTTGTCGTTTTCCTGCACCAGCCGGATCGAAGGCAGCGATTGCATCGTGACCTGCCGTGTCAGTTTCAGGTCATGGACTCGGCGTTCCAGATCATCGCGCGCGGCGCGCAGATCGCGCAATTCCTGCGCCCTGAGCACCTGATCATTCTCTGGCGCGGACTCGACCTCGGCTTGTTTGGCGGGAATATCCTGCGCATCAAGCTGCTTGATCTTTGCCTCTCCCGCCGCGATGTAAAGCGCCAGTTCGTGATAGAATTCCAGTGTCTTTTCATACAGTTTGTCGAGTGCCTTGATATCCTTCAGCAGCGTCGTCTCATGCGTCAGAAGATTGCCGGTGATCCGGTCGATCTGGCTTTGCACAGTCGAATAGCGCTCCTGGAACCTTGCCAGCGGCGCCGCTTTTCCGGTCAGGCGTTCCCACCAGCTGCGCTTGCGGCGCGTGTCCAATTCGCTGACCGAGAAGCCGCGCAATGTTGTGACCATCTCGCGCAAGCCATCACCGGCGGGGCCAAGGTCCTTGTTCTTCACATCTGCCAGCATGGACTGGCTGATCTGTTGCAGATCCATCTGCGCACGAGAGCCGAAACCGATGATCGAACTGGTCTGGGACATGTCAATCTCGGCCATGCGGCTGGTGATCACCTTGGCGTCATGGTCAGATGCGGCGTCCAGTACCACAAGCTCTGCCGATGGCTCTGCCAGCGGCGTGTCGACAACCGCGCTGATTTCTTGCGTCAAGGCTTCGGCTTGTTCGCGGAGTTTCTGTGACATGGATAATCCCTCTGTGTTATGCGTTCTTTGTTAATTCCGAAATTTCAGTCGCCTGTTCGCAGCCCTTCGCGTTCCAGCCTTTCGCGCAGCACCTCGATCTCGATATCAAGTGCGGTCCTGTCATCTGCCAGCAAGGCCTCGCGCCGCAATGCAAACCTGCTTTCCAGATCATCCAGCAGTGCTTCATATTCAACGCGCGCATCGCGGTCTTGGTTGCGTGCGTAGATATCGGCGAACTTCACAGTCGCATCGCGTGCACCTACCAGATAAATTCCCAGATACCGGCGCGCAGAATTCAGCCTGCGCGGGTCATTCTCGATCACACGAAACAGCGGGCGAATATTGGCGGCAAAGCTCTCGACCCGCCGGGCAAGGGCACGGTCGCCACTGCGCTTTATCGCGCTGGTCATATCGCTCAGGTGGCTCTCGGCTTCCTCGACGGCATGGGCGGCGCGGTCAGTCTGGAAGGTGTCGATCCCCTCCATGCCCTTGTCACGCAACGGGTCGGGGCCAAATGCCCCCAGATGCAGCACAGCGCCAAGCGCGCCAAGGATCACAGCAGGCACCACACCGCCGGTCAGGGCGGCCACGCCCAATCCCGCGCCCATCAGCACAGCACCAAAGATCTTGCGGGGAATGGCGGGTCTGCGCGCGACTGTGCGCGCATCATAGGCGGCCTGCGCCAGCACGCCTTCGCGGGTCAGCCAGGCGCAGAGCATCAGACAGCCAAAAGCTGCAAGGTTCAGCGCCAACCCGGTCGGGTCCTGAAAAAATGCGCGAATGGCAAAGGCGAAGGGCATAACAAACAGAATATTCACCCGCGCTCCCACAGGATGAGGGCGCGCAATCGCTGCTTGGCTGGTCTGGTTTGCGGCATTCGGGCTATAGCGACCGCTGAAACGCTGGCTCATTCCCTAGCCCCCGACTATCGCGACATAGATCACCAATGCCACCAACAGGGTAAAGGATATTTTCTGCAACCCTGTCGTCGTCATGCGCAATCACTCCGATACATCGTTAATACATAAGATATAAGTCAACACGAAGTGATTTTGAAGATGCCTCGCTTGAAACATTGCTTGCCCAAGGGCCTGAACGGCAGCAACCCGCCACAAGATCAGGCGCTTTGCCACGCCCTGATCAGGTTTTGCGCACCGGGCGGCTGCGCGCGGGGCGCTTTGCTGCGCCAGAGCCTGCTGGCGCGTCTTTCAAAGACTTGCCTCCGCGCATGGGCGCAGGGCCCGGCTTGCTCCGCCGCTGCGGTTTGGTTGCATCGCCGTCTTGTGACATGTCCCCCGATTGGCCCAGTTGCTCGCGCAGCACCCGCGCCTTGACTTCTTCAACCGCGCCTTTCGCCAAAGTGCCAAGCTGGAAGGGACCATAGCTGATGCGGATCAGCCGGTTCACACTCAGCCCCACCTGCGACAGCGCACGCCGGATCTCGCGGTTGCGCCCCTCGCGGATGCCGATCGTCAGCCAGGCATTTGCACCCTGCTGGCGGTCTACCGAGACGATCATGGGCAGAAAACGCTCGCCCTCGATCACCACGCCATCGCGCAAAGGGGCCAGCATCTCGTCAGTCGGGGTGCCATTGACCCGCACACGATACTTGCGCAACCATCCCGTGCTGGGCAGTTCCAACTTGCGTTTGAGCGTGCCATCATTGGTCAGCAAGAGCAGCCCTTCCGAATTCAGATCCAGCCTGCCGACCGAGACGACACGCGGCAGCCCCTCGGGCAGATTGTCAAACACTGTGGGCCGCCCCTCATCGTCGCGTGTGGTGGTCACAAGCCCGAGGGGCTTGTGATACAGCCACAGCCGCGCCGGCTCGGGCGCGCGCAGGGGCTTGCCATCGACAGTGATCCGGTCTTCTGGCGTGACATTCAGCGCAGGGCTGTCGATACGTTTGCCATTGACCGAAACGCGGCCCTCGACAATCAGGATCTCGGCCTGCCTGCGCGACGCCACGCCCGCGCGCGCCAGAACCTTTGCAATACGATCCCCGGAATGCTGCGACGTGCCGCTCGTGTCTGACTTGACCATGCGTATTTCATCCTTGTCCAAATATCCTGGGGGTCCGGGGGCAAAGCCCCCGGGTGGTGCTCATGGCGTCCAGGTCAGAAAATTCGCAATCATCCGCAAACCCGCGGATTGCGATTTCTCTGGATGGAACTGCATTCCGATAACCGTGTCGCGCGCCACAATCGCGGTCACGGGTCCGGCATAATCGACATGCGCCACCAGATGTGCGGGATCAGCCACAAGGAAGTGGTAGGAATGCACGAAATAGGCATGGTCGCCACTGGCAATCCCGTCCAGAACCGGGTGCGCGCGGTCAAGGACAAGATCGTTCCAGCCCATATGCGGCACTTTCAGGGCCTTGTCCTGCGGCGTGATGCGCACAACCTCGCCACCAATCCAGTCCAGACCTGCCACATCTTCATATTCGCGCCCGAGTGTCGCCAGCATCTGCATACCCACACAAATGCCCATGAAGGGCACTGCGCGTTGCTGCACGGCTTCTTCCAGTGCCTCGACCATACCATCCACCGCGCCCAACGCGCGGCGGCAGGCAGGAAAGGCGCCGTCGCCCGGCAGCACGATCCGGTCTGCGCGCGCCACATCCTCGGCGCGCGCGCTGACAATCACATCGCCGCCGCCGACCTCTTGCGCCATGCGCTGAAAGGCCTTGCTGGCAGAATGCAGATTGCCGCTGTCGTAATCGACCAGAACTGTCAGCATCTGATCAGAGTGCTCCTTTGGTCGAGGGGATTGCATCGGCCTTACGCGGGTCCGTCTCGACAGCCGCGCGCAGGGCTTGCGCCACCGCCTTGAAGGCCGCTTCCGCGATGTGATGCGAGTTGATACCGTGCAGCTTGTCAATATGCAGGGTAATTCCGCCATGCGTTGCCAGCGCCTGAAAGAATTCGCGCACCAGTTCTGTGTCGAATGTCCCGATTTTTGCAGTCGGGAACTCGACATTCCAGACCAGATATGGGCGACCCGACAGGTCCAGCGCGCAGGCGATCTGGGCGTCATCCATCGGCAGGTTGCACGCGCCGTAGCGCCGGATGCCGCGCTTGTCGCCAAGCGCCTGCGCCAGTGCCTGCCCAAGCGCGATGCCGCAATCCTCGACCGTGTGGTGGTCGTCGATATGCAGATCCCCCGTTGCGCGCAACTGAATATCGATCAGCGAATGGCGTGCAAGCTGGTCTAGCATGTGGTCAAAGAAGCCCACGCCGGTCTGGCATTCATAGCTGCCAGTGCCATCCAGATCGATTTCCACCGAAATGTCGGTTTCATGGGTCTTGCGGGTAATCTTGGCTGTGCGCATCGGGGTATCCTTGGCGGTTTTCCGCGCCGAGGTATAGGCGCTTGCGTCGCGCGGGGGAAGGGGGCAATCTGCGCGCAAAGTGAACAAAGGGGGCGCAGATGACCATTCATATCGGGGCCGAGCCCGGCCAGATAGCCGAAACCGTGCTTATGCCGGGTGATCCCCTGCGCGCCCGGTGGGCCGCAGAAACTTTTCTGGAGGATGTCACCTGCGTTAATCAGGTGCGCGGGATGCTGGGGTTCACCGGCACATGGCACGGGCACCGCGTCACGATACATGGCTCTGGTATGGGCATGGCGTCGGCGTCGATCTACGCCAATGAGCTGATCCGCGATTACGGCGCAAAAACCCTGATCCGCGTGGGCTCTGCGGGTGCCATGCAGCACAGTGTCGGAATTCGCGACATCGTTCTGGCGCAAGCCTGCACCACGCTTACCATGCCCTCGCGCGGTATTTTTCGCGACCTGAACTTCGCGCCCTGTGCTGATTTCGGGCTGCTACAGGCCGCCCATTCCGCGGCGCAGACGCGCGGCCTTCGTGTCCATGTGGGCAATGTCTATTCCTCGGATGTGTTCTATGATGAACGCGCGGATCTGACAGAGATCATGCAGCGCCATGGCGTTTTGTGTGTCGAGATGGAAGCGGCAGAACTCTATTCCGTTGCGGCACGTTTTGGCGTGCGGGCGCTGGCGGTGCTGACCATGTCGGACCATTTGCTGACCCATGACGCCTTGTCCGCGCAAGACCGCGAGCAAAGTTTCGGGGATATGATCGAACTGGCGCTGGAAGCTGCTTTTTCCGGCTGAGAGGGCTTGCACCATCTGACAGATAAGCCTCTCAGCCCATTTCGCGCGGCGGTCTTCGGCTTTGATCCCGCGCTTGGTGCGGTTGCCCACCATCCGCCATGCCCTGATCGCTGTCTTCCGCCACAGCCTTAAGGCACATATCGACAAAACTGCCTTGCATCCTTGCACAACAGGCGCTAAGGCAACCGCACTTCACAGGCAGAGGCCGGGCTTGCGGGACAGACAGACCCCGTTGGTCCACCGGTTGAGGCGAAAGCCTTGAAATCCTCTGCTCAGGCGCAAACCGGAAAGGAAAACGATATGGCGCTTCCTGAATTCACGTTGCGCCAGCTTTTGGAAGCTGGCGTTCACTTCGGCCACCAGACACAGCGCTGGAACCCCCGCATGGCCCCGTATATCTACGGCGAGCGGAATGGCATTCACATTCTCGACCTGACACAGACGCTGCCCATGCTGGACGCAGCACTGAACGTCATCCGCGAAACTGTTGCCAAGGGCGGCAGCATCCTGTTCGTCGGCACCAAGCGGCAGGCGGCCAAGTCGATTGCAGACGCAGCAGAGCGTTCGGCGCAGTTCTACATGAACCACCGCTGGCTGGGTGGCACGCTGACCAACTGGAAGACCGTATCGCAGTCGATCCAGCGTCTGAAGGCGATTGACGAGCAGCTGGAAAGCGGTGCCGAAGGGCTGACCAAGAAAGAGCGTCTTGGCATGGAGCGCGAGCAGGCCAAACTGCAAGCGTCGCTTGGCGGTATCCGTGATATGGGCGGCCTTCCCAGCCTGATCTTTGTGATCGACGTCAACAAGGAAGATCTGGCCATTCTGGAAGCCAAGAAACTGGGTATTCCGGTTGTGGCTGTGGTCGACACCAACTGCCCGCCCGAAGGTGTGGATTACATCATCCCCGGCAATGACGACGCAGCCCGTGCGATTGCGCTGTATTGCGATCTTGCTGCCCGCGCTGCCCTTGACGGGATGAGCGCACAGATGGGTGCCGCAGGGATCGACCTTGGCGCGTTGGAGGAAACTCCGGTCGAGGAAGTTCTGGCCGAAGCTGGCGTCGAGCCGACTGACGCGTGACGCTGTGACCAACTGACATGAATTTGTGACAGGGACGTGTTCTAACGCCCTGTCACACCGCATTTCTTCAGGAGAATAGACCCATGACAATCACCGCTGCAATGGTGAAGGAACTGCGCGAAACAACTGGCGCAGGCATGATGGACGCCAAAAAGGCGCTGACGGAAAACAATGGCGATATGGATGCAGCACTTGACTGGCTGCGCACCAAGGGTCTGGCCAAGGCCGCCAAGAAAGCAGATCGCGTTGCCGCCGAAGGTCTGGTGGGCGTTAGTGTCGATGGCGGCAAGGGTGTCGCGGTCGAGATCAACTCTGAAACCGATTTCGTTGCCAAGAATGCCGAATTTCAGGGCATGGTTTCGCAAATCACCACAGCCGCGCTTGGCGTGTCGAATGTGGATGAATTGAAAGCTGCGAATGTTAGCGGCAAGCCGGTCGAAACTGTTGTGACCGAAGCGATTGCCAAGATCGGTGAAAACCTGACACTGCGCCGCATGGATGTGATCGAGGGGGAAGCTGTTGCTGCCTATGTGCACAACGCGGCATCTGACGGTATGGGCAAGATCGGTGTGCTGGTCGCGCTGAAAGGTGCCGATAACGGCATTGGCAAGCAGATCGCTATGCATATCGCGGCAACCAGCCCGCTGGCGCTGAACGAAGATGCACTTGACCCCGCACTGGTCGAGCGTGAGCGTACGGTTCAGACGCAAAAGGCGCTGGAAGAAAACGCTACCGCAGACAAGCCTAAGCCTGAAGCCGTTATCCAGAACAATATCATCCCCGGCCGGATGAAGAAGTATCTGGAAGAAAACACACTGGTGAACCAGAAATTCGTCATGAACCCCGACATCACGGTGGCGCAGGCCGCAAAAGATGCAGGCGTCGAGATTCTGGGCTACATTCGTATGGGTGTTGGCGAAGGGATCGAGAAGAAAGAAGAAAACTTCGCTGAAGAAGTGGCGAAGATGAACAGCTAAGGTTTTTGCCTTTGCATTCAGGAACGGCGCCCATCTCGGGCGCCGTTTTTGTTTGTTGAGCATATGACGCTGAGCAGGGCGATGAAGGGGCTTGCCGGGTATGTCAGCAATGCGGGACACTGCAGACACTGCGGCATCGGGCGCTAAGCCGCGCAGCGTCGGGCCGCGGTGCGGCGATCCACGGTTGAATCTATAGCGCTTTATGCTGGCCAAATCCGCGAAAGATCAGATCTTTGCGCTGGTGGCAGCCCAATCGCCGTGCCGTGGGTGCGGCCCGGCGATGCGCGGCGGCCTTCGGCCTTGATTCCGCGCTTGGGACCCATCCCCACCGTCCCCAAAGCCCTCAAAACAGAATTCTCATGGCTTCTCTCTCAAGGACCAAAAACACAACCTCGGGAGTAAGGCTCAAACCTGTCAAACTCTGTCCAACTGCGTCTCGCATCGCTCTGATGTGACGCAGTCGCGGGTCATATCGGGGGACAGGGCCAGCATGGCGTCATATTGCGTCAGGAACACTTGCCCGGTCAGGTCGTGCAGCAGATGGCTTTTTTCAAGCTGGTCCATCACTGGTCCTTTGACCTCTGACAGGTGAAACTGCGCACCAGCCGCATTCAGCCGTTCATTTATCGCCTCAAGGCTTTCAAGCGCAGAGGCGTCGATGTAATTCACCGCCGTACATTGCAGCACCACATGGCGCAGCGCAGGGGTATCGGCCAGCGCCTGAACGATCCGGTCTTCCAATGCGCGGGCATTGGGAAAGTACAGCGATTCATCGACACGAATGGAAAAGATTGTCGGGTCTGTCACCACGGCATGCCGGTTCACATTGCGGAAATGCTCGGTTCCCGGAACCTGTCCGACCACCGCCATATGAGGGCGCGAGGTACGGTAGAGATAGAGCAGCAGCGACAAGCCCACACCGGCCAGAAGCCCCTGTTCGACTCCGATCAGAAGCGTCACCGTCATGGTTGCCGCCATGGCTGCGCCATCAGCCCTTGAATAGCGCCAAGTGCGGGGCAGGGCGCGGAAATCCAGCAGCGAGAATACCGCAACAATGATGATCGCGGCCAATGTCGCGCGGGGTAGATAGAACATCAGCGGTGTCAGGACCAGCACCGCCAACCCGATCATAAGTGCGGTAATTGCGCCTGCTGCGGGTGTGGATGCACCTGCATCATAATTGACAATCGAGCGCGATAACCCGCCCGTCACGGGCATGGCATTTGTGATACCTGCACCAAGGTTTGCCAGCCCCAAAGCAACCAGTTCGCGATCGGGATCAATGAACTGGCGTTTCCGGGCTGCAAGCGTCTGCGCGATCGAGATGGATTCGACATATCCAACAATCGCAATCATCGCAGCCGGGGCAAGAAGCAGGTGGATCAATTCGATCTCGAATGCGGGCAGGCTGAGTTCCGGCAGGCCGCGTGGAATATCACCCACAGAGGCCACCCCCATCTGATCCAACCCGAACGCCCAGACTGCCAGCGTAGACCCGACCACCGCGATCAGCAGCCCGGTCTTGCCCAGCAGCTTGGCCAAAGGCGCTGACAGGCCCAATCGCCCCAGCAGCCGCGCCAGACCGGCCCGCGACCAGAACAGGAAGGC